>NZ_JADGIT010000004.1:0-285607 GCF_015233855.1 Corynebacterium sp. ED61
GTGACTACCGGGTGATGAAGGTTCGGGGCACAGTGACGGCATCAGCGCCACCCCGCGGAAGCAAGATGAGGGTGGCAACGCTGTCTGGAAGTACATCGGTTGTTATGGCGGGAACATGAGTGTGGGCGGGCAGGGTGCACAATGATCCCCCGGAGCTGCCATCGGGTTTGTATTTCCGCAGGTCGCAGTTTATGGCGTGGCACTTCCGGGGGATGGTTGTGCACATTCGTGCGAGGTAGGCTCGGGACTGTCTTATTGGTGAGGTGACATTCGATCGTAGCCTAGCCACAGTGTGAATAGTTCGGCGAAGGAAGGTGGCGATGCAATGAGGAACCAAGTCTCGATGCCGAAGTACACGATGCTCGCTTAATCTTGCTCCCTCAATGAACTTCCATTCACCCCCTCGTAGTGCGAAGACATACAGTGAGTAGCCTGTGAGTATGTCTGAAGCTCGTTCGTCTGCCCGGTGGTTGTTGCTGGCTGTCGTTGGTATCGGCGTCTTCCTCATCACGTTGGATAACACCGTCCTTTACACGGCGTTGCCCACCTTGGTCGGCGAGTTGAACGCGACTAGCACCCAGCAGCTATGGATTGTCAACGCCTATCCTGTCGTCATCGCGGGTCTGCTCCTCGGTACCGGCACGCTCGGGGACAAGATCGGCCACCGTCTGATGTTCACCGTCGGGTTGTGCATCTTCGGTATCGCTTCAGTGATCGCCGCATTTTCGCCAGCTCCCGAGTTTCTGATCGGCGCTCGAGTCCTGCTTGCTATAGGCGCGGCGACCATGATGCCTTCCACCCTCTCGCTGATTCGCCTGACGTTTACCAAGTCCCGCGAGCTCAGCTTCGCAATCGGAGTGTGGGCTTTGCTTTCAGTTGTGGCTTCCGCCTTGGGCCCGTTGGTGGGAGGTTTACTACTCGAGTGGTTCTGGTGGGGTTCCGTTTTTCTCATCAACATCCCCATGGTGATTTTCGCCCTGATCACCCTGCCTTTCGTGGCCCCGCGCAGCGTCCGCAATCCCGATAAGCATTGGGATGTCATCTCTTCCCTCATGGCCATGGTCTGCTTGGTGGGAGCCGTGATGACCATCAAGGAGTTGGCGCATTCTCCCCAGAACTGGCCGCTCATCGCCGTGGCGATGGTGTGCGCTGTGGTGGGTGGATTTCTTTTCGTCCGACGCCAACCTCGCCTCGAACAACCTCTCCTCACCCTCGAGGTTTTCAAGGAGCCTGCTTTTGTGGCGGGCGCCATCGGAGCCAGCTTCGCCATGTTTGGCACGGTGGGTCTGCAGTACATAGTGTCGCAAAAGACTCAGTTGATCGATGGATTTTCTCCACTGCAGGCTGGCCTTGTGGTGTCCGCCATTGCTGTCGGTTCCGCTTTGACGAGTGTGATTGCGGGCGCTCGCCTGCACATTCTCGGCGCCCGCAGGCTGGTTGCTGGCGGTCTCGGAATCGCCGCGATTGGCTCCCTGGTGGTGGGCCTAGGCGGAGTTGTGCACAGCAATATCGTGTTGGCCTTTGGTTTGTTCATCATGGGCACAGGTTTGGGCGCCGTGATGTCCGTGGCATCTATCTTGATGATTTCCAACGCGCCGCCGCACCGGGCGGGCATGGCGGCTTCGGTGGAAGAAGTCTCCTATGAGTTCGGTTCTCTTTCGGCCGTTGCTTTGTTGGGAAGCTTGATCACGTTCATGTTTAGCGCGAGCTACGTGGTTCCCGAAGGAGCCCCAGCGCGAGCGGGCGAAGGAATGCAGGATGCCCGCTTGGCCGTGGTGGAGAGTCACCTGCCGCAGGAGTTAGCAGAAGAAGTTCTGGCTCGGGCACACGAAAGTTTTAACGCTGGTTTCATCGCCTGCACGGTGCTGGTGACCGCGGTATTCGCGGTAGGCGCGCTGATTACTAGCCGTAACCTGCGCGGATATGTTCTCAGCGAAGAGGAGACCCATTAGCTACAGCACGAACACATAAGGCCATGCCCGTGGAGCAGCAAGCAACGACCGTCATTAATACTGACTGATGAAGCTGTGTGCCTCGCCCGTGAGTGGATCAGTGAAGTCCAAACGCTTGGCGATCAATCCCATCGGCTTGGTGAAATCCTCGTCCTCCACAAACACCGGACGGGGAAGGGTGCCGTTCGGAGTGAGCAGTGCCGAATCATCGACATCGGCATACAGCGGATCATTGAGGATCGGTAGCCCCAAACAGCGCATCACCACCCGCAGCTGATGAGTCTTTCCGCTTCCTGGCTGCAACTGCCACACTGCGACTTCTCTGCCATCGCGGACTTCCGTTCGCATCCCCACCACCTTCGTCAAGGCATTCATTTCCGAGGCGGGGACGTCTTCATCAAGATAGGTGGATAGCCGTCCGCGAATCTTGATCATGTGGTGCCGCAACACCCAAGGATCATCCGGAGTGGGCTCTGGCCACGAACGCCACTGGCTGAACCGAGGAATTGGATTCATCGGGGCATCGTCAGGCACATCAGTGATGGCCTCATATGTTTTTAGCGGCACCCGACGGTCAAACATCGTTTGATAAGCGCCCCGTACTTCCGGGCGGACGGTGAACATGAGTACCCCGCGGGTGAGCCGATCCAGCCGATGGCTCGGGGAGAGCTCAGGGATCCCAAACTCCACGCGAGCTTTCACCAAGGCCGTCTCTGTGATGTGCTGCCCGCGGGGGAGAGTCGCGAGGAAGGGTGGTTTGTCGATGACGAGAAGGGTGGCGTCGGAAAAAAGAACGCGTAACTCACCAGGAACCGGACGCTCGGCTGCTGGTTGGCGGTAGAAATTCACGAAGATGCCGGGGCGAAGCAGTGAATCCGGGCGCAAAACCTCTCCGGAATCCAACACAACTTCGCCGCGGGCAAAGCGCTCGGCGAGGGCGGAATCATCGTCTGCAGGGTGGCGATGCCGCTGGTCAGATATGAGAATCTTGAGGAAATCTTCAGCCCTGACCGCAGAAGTGCTGCTCAGGGGAACTTGGGCGCGGGTTGGATTTAATCCCAAACGTATTGGAAGAGGATTGATCACCGCGTATACTCCCAGCCATGGATCTGAATGCAATCTTAAATAGTATCGCGGAATTCTTCAGCACTGACTTTGGCGCGGCCGTAGGCAACGCACTGAATGCCATCTACAAGTTCTTCTACCCAGCAAACGCAGAAGGCGCTTGGGACGTTCCACTCCCAGACACCAGCCCACGCAAGTAGGCCTGCGCGCTCGGAAAAGCACCTCATCACTCCTCGCGGAGACGGTGGGGTGCTTTTGCTATGCGAGAGATTTGTCTCAAAGAATTTTCTGCCAGTCAGGGGCAAAAAGCGCATAATGGAAGTGTAAGAACTTCATAGTTAAAAAGTTTCCCGCTTTCGGTTGGAAACAAGGCGCAGTCTCGCTGGAAGGTGAGCAATTGTGGCGAAATCCGTGGGCGGGTGTGAGCGAAAGGAATCTCATGTCCACCAATGACTCTGGAAACGTAATCGTCGTGGCAGTCGATGGCTCGGAAGCCTCAGACGCTGCCGTCCACTGGGCCGCTAACTCCGCAAAGAAGCGCGGACAGCCATTGAAGCTGGTCACCGCCTACACCATGCCGCAGTTCATGTACGCCGATGGAATGGTGCCTCCCCAGGAGCTCTACGACGAGCTCGAGGGTGAGGCCGGCGACAAGATCGACAAGGCACGCCGCATCGTCGAAGAATTCGATTCCTCCATCGAGGTCTCCCACGAAGTCCGCGAGGAATCCCCCATCGACTTCCTCCTGGCTCTGTCCGAAGACGCCGGCATGTTGGTCATGGGCTCCCGCGGACTGGGCGGGCTGTCTGGCCTGGTGATGGGATCCGTGTCCGCCGCCGTTGTCTCGCACGCCGAGTGCCCCGTGGTGGTGGTTCGTAAGGACAACGACGTCACGGAAGCCAACAAGTACGGCCCCATCGTGGTGGGCGTGGACGGCTCCGAGGTTTCCCGAAAGGCGATGGAGATCGCTTTCCGCGAAGCCCAGGCACGCCAGGCTCCACTGCGCGCCGTGCACGCCTGGTCCGATGCTCAGTTCCACACCTCCTACGTGGGAGTGGTGGAAGCCCAAAGCCAGATGGATCAGCTCATCGAAGACCACGAGCGTCTGCTGACCAGCGAACTCGCCCCGCTGATGGAGAAGTACCCAGAGGTGGAGGTCGAGGAGATCGTGGAGCGCGAGCGTCCTATCCACTCCTTGAAGGAAGCCGCCGAAGGTGCACAGTTGCTGGTGCTGGGATCGCACGGCCGTGGCGGATTCAAGGGCATGCTGCTGGGATCCACCTCCCGGGCGCTGTTGCAGTATGCACCATGCCCCATGATGGTGGTGCGTCCACAGAGCTAGCTGAGCGCTTGCGCGTTAGTGCTTCGCGCTAGACTCTAGACCCAGTAGTCTAGAGGTCTAACGAGACCGCACATTTCACGATCAACTCGACGATCAACTCGCAAGGAAAGGTTTATGGCCACAGCTCCGAAGAAGACCAGCTCCCGCAGGCGTAACCGCCCAGGGCCGCGTCAGCGTCTTCTCGCTAGCGCCACGAACCTCTTCACCACAGAGGGAATCCGTGTCATCGGCATCGACCGCATCCTGCGCGATGCCGATGTGGCCAAGGCCTCGCTGTACTCCCTGTTCGGCTCCAAGGACAACCTGGTGGTTGCCTACCTGGAAGAGCTGGACACCGAATGGCGCAAGCGGTGGGAGGAGATCGCCAGCGAGCGCGAGAAGCCAGAAGCCCGCATCATCGCCTTCTTTGACCTGTGCATCCGGGACGAGCCGAACAACAACTTCCGCGGCTCCCACTTCCAAAACGCCGCCAGCGAATACCCGCGCCCGGAGACCGAATCCGAAGAGCGTATCCGCAACGCGGCGATGGAACACCGCGACTGGTGCCGTAACACGATGGCCGAGCTGCTCAACGAGCGCTTCGGCTACTCCTCCCGCACCCTTGCCGACCAGCTGATGGTCTGCCTCGACGGTGGACTGGCCGGCGCAAAAATGAGCCGTACCGTGGTTCCCCTAGAAACCGCGCGCAGCATGGCACGCCAGCTGCTGCTCACCGCCCCCGCGATGTACAACATCTAGCTAGGGCGTTGCTGGCGCGCATCCAACGCCTTGTGGGAATGCTTCCCGTGCTTCTTGGCATGCTTTGACTCCACGTGCACTGACTTCTTTTCCAGGTAGTGCTCCCGGAACTGCTCCGTGAACGGCATCGTCCGGTTCAGACGCGCCTGAATACCCCAGCTCTGCGCAGCCGTCCACAAGTTGTTGCACACCCAGTACAAAAGCAATGCCACCGGCGCGGGCCCGGTGAGGCCGAAGATCCAAGGGAACAGCAGCACAATCGGGCCCATCCACAACAGCACCTTGGCGATAAAACGCGCAGACGCCTTGCTGTAATCCAGAGTGCGCCGATTGCGGATGTAGCTGTACAGATAGTTCGCCGTAGTAAACAGCGACGCCATGGCGATCAAGGGCAGCGCCACATGCAACACTTCCGGCTGGGAGGTGCCCAGATCCCGCAGCTGAGAATCCATCATGCTGACATAGGAGGGAAGGGGGACGTTGAAGAGCCTGGCGTCGAGAAAGGTCTTCACATCCTCAGCATTCAACGGACCGTAACCAGAATGCGCCGCGTTCAAACCCTCGACTGGGCGGGCGATGCGTAGCAGCAGGCGATACAGGCCAATGATCACGGGAATCTGAATGAGCATGGGCACGCAACCATCGCGCACGCGATAGTCATTTTCCTGCTGCAATTCGCGCCGGGCATGGCGGAGCTCGCGTCGACTCTCCTGATCATTCTTGCCCTCGAAGCTCCGGGAGATCTCCTCCAGATGCGGGCGCAAGTTGGCGAGGATACGCGAGGAACGGAACTGGCGGTAAGCCAATGGCAGCAACAACAGACGAATCGTGAGCACCAGCAACACGATGGAACCTACCCACGCGGTGTTCGCGTCCACGCCCAACACATTCGCCAACAACATGTGCCAGAGCTTCAACACCGCAGCCACTGGGTACTCAACGATAGCCATGGGAGAGACATTAGTCAGCTGCACTCATAAGCGCTGCATTAAAAGACGGCGATGGCGAGGAAAAGGGCTATGGAAGGACAACTCGTGAGATAATGGCCGCCATGACAGACACACGGGCAGCCAGGGCACGGCGGCGGCTGGATCCTGTCAGCGTGGTGGGGGAAATCCTGGTGACTCTGGGCGTGCTCGCGCTGCTTTTCGTGTTCTGGGAAGTGGTGTGGACCGACGTGCAAGCGGGGCGCGAGCAGGACAAGGTGGCGGAGAAGCTGGAAGAGCAGTGGGACTCGCGCAACCCGCGCCCACTGACCGCACCGCCGGAGGGGGCAGCCTTCGCCCGGCTGTTCATTCCCACGTTTGGGTCTGACTTTCACTTTGCCGTGGTCAAAGGCACCTCGGATGCGGACCTGGAAAAGGGCCCGGGTCACTACCTCGACACGCAGAACCCCGGCCAGCCCGGCAACTTCGCGATGGCGGGCCACCGCGTGGGGCGCGGTTCGCCGTTTAACGATCTGGGCCTGCTGGAAACGTGCGACGCCGTGGTGGTGGAAACCGCCGGCTCCTGGAACATTTACCGCGTGCTGCCCATCGGCGAGACTGCGGACAGTGGACAGGACAGCGGACAGGACAGCAGGCAGGCAGCCGCGCAGGAGTGCATGGATCAGGAGCTTGCCCAGCGGATATCCAGCGGAGAGTACGCCGGGGTACAGGGGCGCAGTATCACCACGCCGGGCGACATCAACGTGATCAACCCGGTGCCGGGGCAGGACCGAGCTGAGGTGGCGGACGGAGATCTTCCGATGCTGACGATGACCACCTGCCACCCGCAGTTTTCTAACGCGGAGCGGATGATCGTGCACGCGGTATTGGTGCGCAGCGACAAGAAATCTGGCGGCTACGTTCCGCCGGAATTATCGGAGGTGACTTAAGCGATGTATGCAGCATTGTGGCGCGCACTGCCAGGGCCGACGTGGGTCAAGCTGGTGATTGTGCTTGGCCTGCTGGTGGGCCTGTTCTTCCTGCTGATGGAAGTGGCGTTCCCGGCGATCGGGCCGCTGATGCCCTGGACCGACGTGGGAGTGCGCTAGCCGGTTCTAGTGCTGGAGCTGACCGCTAGAGCTGGAGATTGGCGATGGTGCGCTCCGCGATCTGCTGCGCCTTCACGGACTGCGGCTGCGCGGTGGTGACCACCACGGCGACCTCGTCCTTCCACACGGCGTAGACGGCATCGGTTTCCTCGTCGCTGCCACGGCCGCCGCTCCATCCATCCGGCTTAAGTGCCTTGAGCGTGGAATCGATGGGTGCCGCGCTATCCACCACAGCGACAGCCTCTGCGTTGCTGCGCATCGTGCGCACACTCACCTGAACCTGAGGATCCTCCTCGAAGGACCAGAACACGCAGCCTGGGGGATCGAAGCGTGGATCGAGGCTCACGCCTGTGAGCTTTTGCCCCGTGGCCTCTTGAGCCCACTCGCCGTCCAGATAGGGGCAGGTGGTGTCACGCGAGCCGGAGAGATCGAGCCTGGTGTCCACAGGGAGCTCGCTGCCACGCGCGCCGGGTGCTGATGGTGCGGTGGTTGCCTGGCTGGCATCCGTTTCTTGGCTGGCCGCGGGGTTCTGTGGGCTGTCTTGCTGGTCGCCGCAGGCAGCGATGGTGAAGATGCTCGACGCCACAATGGCCGTAGCCGCAGCCCGGGAAAGGACTGCGGCTGAGCGGCGAGGTGTTGCGCAGGACATGGCTAAGTGGCCAATAGAGAAGTCTTAGCTGTGAGCCTGGTTGAACTTCTCGATGATGTCCGAAGCGATACGTCCACGCTTGGAGACGTCCAAGTTATTCTCCAGCGCCCACTCGCGGATGCGCTTGTTGCGGTTGGAGGAAGAGTTGGAGGAGGACTTGCGGTTGGACGAAGAGCGAGTCGCGCGACGTGCGACTGCAATGTAAGGGTCAACCGCAGATTGGAACTTTTGCAGGTTCTTTTCAGAAAGTTCCATAACGTAATCAATGCCATTGACAGAAAACTCTACGACATTCACCTCGTTATCTTCGAGGGGAGAGTTGTCAAAGTCATCAAAAAACTGGGTTACTTCGCGACGTGCCATGATGAGAAAACCTTAGGGTCTGTGAAATGGGAAAACTAGGCGATAAACAAAAACGTCAGGCCTACTCGTTGTATTACATGTTACTGATCTAAATGAATATTGGGCAAATTATAGGCCTTATCCAATATAAATTCACATGAATCTGCATTTTGATGCAAAGTGAAATGTGATTCAATAATTTGGTTGAATCTGGATTCAATTAATCTTTTCCTTTAATGGTAACTTTCGGTAAGTTCCAAAGCTTGCGCGCGCAGATATGAAAAAATGCCTAACCATGAATGGTTAGGCACCTAAAGGTAAATGCGCAGGTGAGGCCTAGTTTGTGGTTCTGGAGCCCCACTGCAGAGCAGCTGCTGCGCCCGCGCCTGGTGCGGACGCCCGCAACGAGCGTGTGCTGAGTTTGCAGCTCGTTCGCGGTTAGCGGGCAGAGTGTGCGTTAACGTCCAGCGGCTGGTTGCTCATGCGAACACCTTGGCCTTGGTATGCGCGAGCAGACTTCGCGTAGTGCAGGGGAGCGCCAGGGTGGAACTTGCCGTCCGGGTTCATAAAAATCCAGTCCGTGTGGACGTAGTCCGGAGTCACCTGGACCACCGCATAGCCATGGGAATCCATATCCAGGTACTTCACGTAGCGGTTCAGATTAGTAAAGGCGAATTCCACTGTCTGGGACAGAGGATTATCCTCCGGCAGCTTGAGGATGTCGTCGATATTCGAGCTAGTAACAGAAGGCGTCACGATTTCCACGCCGGCGACACCCTTAGCGGGGTAGCTGCCCGGCTCCACAGGAATATCGCACGCCCATGAGGAGTGAATATCGCCGGTGAGCCATACCGAATTGTGAATATCGTTTTCCTGCATCAGCTTCACGATGCGACGACGCTCGGCCGCATAACCGTCCCATTGATCGAAGTTATAAGGAATGCCCTGCTCCGGCAGGCCCAGTAGCTGGGTCACGGCATCGGCCTCTGGCTGCTTGAGCGGCGGAATCAGAATGGGCGTAATCATCACGGAGTTACCGATCAGATTCCATCGCGCCTGGGAAGACTGCAGCTTGCCTGCCAGCCATGTGAACTGCTCGGAGCCCATCATGGTGCGGGAAGTGTCGTCCGTCTTGCCCATCGAGGTGAAGGAGACCTGCTCGTTGCGGTACGTGCGCAGATCCAACATGTTCAGCTCTGCCAGGGAACCGAAGGACAAGTTGCGGTAGATGTGGCCGCCCTCGCTGAATGGAGTGGCGCGGATCGGCAGCCACTCCAAGTAAGCCTGAATGGCAGCGTTGCGACGCTCGATGAAGTTGCCGTCTTCCGGCTGGTGGTTCTCCGCACCGCCGGACCAGGTGTCATTGGCTACCTCGTGGTCATCCCACGTGACGATCCACGGGCAGGCGATGTGCGCGGCCTGCAGGTCTGGATCCGTGTGGTACTGCGCGTAGCGCTCGCGGTAATCAGCCAGCGACACGATCTCATTGGCTGGCAGGTGATTGCGCAGAGGACCGGTCTTGCCGGTGTATTCGCCAGCTGGGTACTCGTAGATGTAATCGCCCACGCACAGTGCGTAGTCAACATCGCCGCGCTGAGCCATGTCACGGTAGGCGTTGAAGAAACCCGCCTCCCAGTTGGAACAGCTAAACAGCGCGAAGCGAAGCTCGGACATGTCCTGACCGGCAGCGGGTGCGGTACGGGTGCGGCCCACCGGAGAAATCTGACCCTTGTACGGGCCATCCTGGACGCTGAAGCGGTAGAAGTAACCGGTGTACGGCTGCAGGCCAGCAGCTTCCGGCTTGGCCGTCATGTCCGTATCCGGAGTCACGCGCATGGTGCCGGAGCTCACGACGTTGCCAAAGGCTTCGTCCGTAGCCACTTCCCAACGCACCGTGGTATCCACGCCGCGGTTGCGACCTGCATAATCTTCCGGGTGGGACGTCACGCGAGTCCATAGCAGCACGCTATCCGAGTATGGATCGCCAGAAGCCACGCCGTGTTGGAATACGGCGTGGTCAGTAGGGAATTCTTCAGCAGGGCCAGCGGAAGCAATGGATTGAGCGCTGGCCGCAGCGACAGCAACTGCGGTAGCCGCAGCGCCGGTTTGCAGCGCGCGTCGTCGAGAAATGTTATGAGTCATAACAGAATGACAGCACGCCGCAGGCCATTGTGCAGCGCGAAATAGCCCCTGACGGGTCTGAATTAACCGCAAAGCCCCAAAAGGGGGCAAACAGGGACTGGGAAAAGGGCCGGTGCCCAGCGGACAATTAGCCGCGCTTGATGCGCAGCTGGTTCTCCACCAGATCCAGCTCGCGAGTAACCGCCTTCAGTGCGTTACGCGTCTGGTTCTCATTCATCGTGCGCGTGCTATCCACGGCCTTTTCCAGCTGATCCAGCTGGTCCTCCGCGTCCTTGGCGAAACCGCCAGGCACGGAATTATCCTTGAGCTCCTTGCGCAGCTTTGCGATGCGCGCCTTCTGCGCAGCACCATCGCCGCTGTACTTGGCCATCTCCGAAACCGGGACGTCCGAGTGCTGGGCACGGCTCTTTTCATTCGACGCCTGCATCTGGGTGATTCCGCGGTAGACCAAAGGCAAAAGCGCCGGAATAGCCACGCGAGCTGCGCCGACGTAACGAGTCACATTGCCACCGTTGAAGTTGCCGGCCTTGATCTGCTCGAGGGCAGCCTGAGCCATCTTCTCCTCGTGCTTACGGCGGTTCTTCAGTTCCTTGTTATCGGCCTTGCGCACCTGCTTGGCAGTCTTGCGAAGGTACTTTTCCTTCTGCTTCTCCAACTTGGCATCGGCCTTCGCCTCTGCCTTAGCGCGCACCTTCGCGGCACGCATAGCCGCCTTCTTTTCTTGGCGGCGCTTGCGCAGTGTGCTGAACAGTCCCATGTCTCTCCGAGCTATCGTGTGATCGTTTTACTTCTTGACCGTCATTGTATTGAACAGTTATCCACTGTAGTCGGCCGTCCCAGAATGTGTCGTAAGTTACCCAGCTCCTAAGATGTATAAGCATCGTGACTTCCACACCTTCCTCCGCTCACCAGACCTCAAGGGACGCCGCAGGCGCATCCCTTGAGGAGGTGCCCGTGGAACCGCTGCACCCAGAAGACTTGGTGGGGTGCAGGCATAGGGGAGTGTTGCGTCGGAAAATAGACCTCAACGCACCCACCCGGATGCGCACGGCATACGATCTCGAGCAGACCGTGGAACGGCTCAGCCACCGGATCTCCAGCCGGGCGAGGAAACAAGAAGTGCTGGCCAGCCTGCCGAAAGCGCCGCGGCGTGGAGACAAACTCATCCCCACGCGAGTGGATATTGAGCGCGGAGACAACGCCGTGGAGGACACGCTGGAGGCCATGGCTGCGGGAACGCGGTTGATCGTCGGCGCCACGCTGGAACACGGGCCGATGGCCGCGACCGTGGACCTGCTGGTCCGGCGCGACGCAGGCTTCGGCGCGGACCCGGGCTTGGCATATGCACCCGTGTTGATCTCTGCACACGGCGTGGCGCGCGCCGCCAAGAAAACCCAACGCGCGGACTGCCTCGCGGTGCCACTGAGTGGACTGAGCCTCTCGCAGGGAGTGCCCGTGCCCTACCGGCACCGCGCCATCGCTAAAGAGGGCCAACAGTTGGCCATGGCGCATGTCATCCTCGAGCAATGGGGATTCGCCGCGCCGGAGGTAGGGCTGATCGGGCACGCCGCTAACCAGCAAGAACAGTGCTACTTCTTCCCCGGCGCCCCCTTGCGCACCGGCCTGCTCACAGCCTTGTCTGAGCCCATCCCCACCGCGCCCAGCCGCGTGCGGGAATGCGCCGTGTGCGAGTTCCACAATCACTGCCGAGCCCAGCTTCTGGAAAGCCTGGACGTCTCGCTCATGCTGCCAGGCGACCGCAACCGAGCCGTGCGGGAACGCGGGATTAACACCTTGCCGGAGCTCGCCGCCGAGGGAGACAGTGAGCAGAGCGCACTGGCGGAAGCGTGGATGAACGGCGAAGTGGCACGCCGCAGACCGCTGAAACGCTGGATCACCGACACGGAACTGTGGGGTAGACACGAGTTCCGCATGCCCGCGCACGGCCAGGCGCCCATGGTGGAAGAACTGCGGGATGTGGTGGACCTTGATGTGGATATGGAAGCCCATCCGCAGCGCGGCACCTTCCTCTGGGGCACATTCGATGGCTCCTCCTACGTCGGCTTCGGTGACTTCTCCACCCACGGCGACGAGGGCGCGCACGTGGCCGAATTCTGGGCCTGGCTGCAGGCACGACGGGCATCCGCGGACGCTCACGGACAACGCCTGCGCGTCTGGGTATACGCAGCCCAGGGCGAAAACTACTGGTTGCGCACCTACGCGCAGCGCTTCGGCGGACGCGAATACACGTTGGACGACGGCCGCGTGGTGGTCATGCCGGGCAAGGCGGAGGTGGATTCGTTCATTGAGTCCGACGCATGGTGCGACCTATTCCGGCTGGTCAAAAAAGCCCTCGCGGGGACAGGGTCGTTGGGGCTGAAATCCGTGGCACCGCTGGCAGGCTTCACCTTCAGCCAGGAAGGCGTGGACGGCAAAGCGGCCGTGGACCTGTTTGAGCAGGCCATTAGTTTGGATAGCCGAGGCAGGTTGGCGGCGCGTCGTACACTCGAGCGGTATAACGCCGATGACTGCGTGGCCACCTCCCACGTGCGGGCGTGGCTGCGCGCCGGGGCCCCGGGAATCCGCGGGCTCTGAACCTTTGCATCACCTTTGCATCGGAACGGCGGCCAAGAAAAAGGAAAGGACGCATCATGGCAAGCTTCATGGAACGCATCGCGGCGCTGAATTCCGCTGGGCCGTATAAGGCCGAGCGTGTGACCGCGGAGACGGCGCTCAAGGGTGGGCGGCACCCTGTCCTCGAGCACCCACAACCAAATCCCGTGCTGGGCACCTCCCTGGGCGGAGTGGAAGACTTCCCCGCTGGGGCAGACGAGATCGTGGTGGGCATGGGCTGCTTCTGGGGAGCCGAGCGCATGTACTGGGACGTTGACGGCGTGCTGGGAACGTCCGTGGGCTACGCCGGTGGGCTCACCAAAAACCCCACGTACCGGGAAGTATGCACCGGGCGGACGGGGCACACCGAGGCTGTGCGGGTGGTCTTTGACCCAGAGAAGGTCAGCGTAGAAGAGCTGCTCAAGGTGATGTTCGAAAACCACGACCCGACCCTTGGCGACCGTCAAGGCAATGACGTGGGAACGCAGTACCGCTCCGCGGTGTACGCCAGCTCCCCGGAGCAGCTAGAGCGAGTTCGCGCGGCACTGCAGGCGTGGTCCGCAAACTTTGCGGAGGCCGGATTCGGCGAGCTGACCACCGAAGTGGGCTTGCTCAGCGAAGTAGGGGACGGCAATTACTACCTGGCAGAGGACGAGCACCAGCAGTACCTGCATAAGAACCCGGGAGGCTACTGCAACCACGGCCCCAACGGCGTGACCTGCCAAACCGGCGTGCTGTAAGAAGGCATAGAAACGGCCTAGAGAAGGCAAAGAAAAGCTCCCCGCAATCGCGAAGATTGCGGGGAGCTTTTAGTAAAGAAGCGGTATGTCTTCTCTTACTTCTTTGCAGCCTCGAAGCGAGTTGCAACTTCGTCCCAGTTGAAGACGTTCCATACGGCCTTGACGTAGTCAGCCTTCACGTTCTTGTACTGGAGGTAGAAAGCGTGCTCCCACATATCCAGCAGCAGCAGTGGGGTCAGGTTAATGGACAGGTTGCCCTGCTGGTCAGTCATCTGCTCGATGACCAGACGGTCGGCAACGTGGTCGTAACCCAGGACTGCCCAGCCGGAGCCCTGCAGACCCAGTGCAGCACCGTTGAAGTGCTCCTGGAACTTCTCGAAGGAGCCGAAGTCGCGGTTGATGGCCTCAGCCAGCTCACCGGTTGGCTCGCCGCCACCGTTAGGGGACAGGTTCTTCCAGAACAGGGAGTGGTTGGTGTGGCCACCCAGGTTGAAAGCCAGGTCCTTGGACAGTGCGGTTACCACGCCGGCGATCTCGCCGTTTTCGCGTGCAGCCTGCAGCTTGTCCAGGGCAGCGTTAGCACCGTTGACGTAGTTCTGGTGGTGCTTCGTGTGGTGAAGCTCCATGATTTCGCCGGAGATATGTGGCTCGAGAGCGTCGTAAGCGTAATCCAGCTCTGGCAATTCATACTTAGTCATGATGAATACTTCCCTTCACGTGTGTTCTTAGTTACATATTCCAGTGTCCTCACGTTTGGTGATCCTCGCAAGTATTTTTTCTTCGCAGGGCAGGATTGCGCGGAGTGCGACTTGCGCTGACGGTTGTCTCGCCGCGAACTAGTGTGAGAGTTATGAGCCTGACAACAGGAACCAAAATTGTCCTGATCGGCGCGGGGGACGTAGGTGTGGCTTATGCCTACGCGCTGGTTAACCAGGGTTTGTGTGATCACCTGGCCATCATCGATATCAATGAACGTAAGACGTGGGGGCACGTTCAAGACCTCAACCATGCGGTGCCGTGGGCCGGTCATTCCGTCCATGTTTCCGTGGGTTCTTATGAGGATTGTGCCGACGCCGCGCTTGTCGTCAACTGCGCCGGCGTAGCCCAGAAGCCGGGCGAAACTCGGCTGGACCTGGTGGGACGGAATGTCGCCATCTTTGAAGACATCGTGGGCAAGGTCATGGATGCGGGTTTCAATGGGATTTTCGTGGTGGCCACGAATCCCGTGGACATCTTGAGCTACGCGACGTGGAAGTTGTCCGGGCTGCCATCGAGCCAGGTGATTGGCTCCGGCACGATTCTGGATACCGCGCGCTACCGCTACGCGCTGGGGCGCTACCTGGATCTGGCGCCCACTTCGGTGCACGCGTACGTGATCGGCGAGCACGGCGATACGGAACTGCCGGTGCTCTCCGCAGGAAGTGCCGGTGGTGTGCCGCTGCAGCGGATGCTTGCTGCACAGATGGAGGCCTCCACCCCTAGCGAGGCTGACCATATCTTTGAGCAGACGCGCGACGCGGCCTACGAGATCATCCAGGCCAAGGGTTCCACCAGCTTCGGCATCGGCATGGGACTAGCGCGCATCACTCGGGCTATCTCCCACAACCAAGACGTGGTTCTGCCCGTATCCGCGCTGCTGGAAGGCCACTATGGGCTGGACGACGTGTACATCGGCACCCCGGCGGTCATTGACCGCCGGGGAGTGCGGCACGTCGTGGAGCTGGATCTCGATGAGGACGAGTCTCAAAAGTTCGCCCACTCCGCGGACGTGCTGCGCACAGTCATGCGTGAGGCGGGGCTGTAAAGCCCCGCGGGGGATCCCCGCGAAAGAGGGGGCGGAGTGTGGCGTCGGGTAAAAAGACGGTGAACAAAAGGCGAACCTGGCGCTCTCAACTGCACAGATCAACAGAAAGCGACTAAAAAAGACTGTATGAAAATTGTGGCGCACCGAGGAGCATCCGGAGAACGGCCGGAACACACCATCGGTGCCTACGAACTCGCGGTGGAACGGGGCGCTGACGGGCTGGAATGCGATATCCGCCTCACCCGCGATGGGCACTTGGTGTGTTTCCACGATCGCACGATGGAACGCGTCACCGTGGAAAAATTGGGGCGTGGCCAGGGAATTGTCTCCACCATGACGCTGGCGGAAATGCGTGAGCTGAACATTGGCACGCCGGAAGAACCCGCGCGCGTCATCACCTTGGCTGAGCTGCTGGAGCTCTACCAGGACACGCGCTCGCAGAACATCGGCGAAGGCCTGCGAGAGATGTTCATCGAGACCAAACACCCCAACCGCTACGGCGCACAGGTGGAGCATCGCCTGCACGAAGAACTGCAGAAGGCGCGTCTGGACCGCGATCCGCACATCAATCTGATCTCCTTTAGTCCGCAATCGCTCGTGCGGTACAAGCTGATCAACCCGGAGATCCACAGGATTTTGTTGCGCCGGGAATACCAGCGCATGATCCACCCCGGCATGGAAGCCATGGGAGTGGCCAATGCGCACGGGCTATCCATCGCCAAGGCGCGGCTGCGCCCGGACATCATCGGGCGGCGCGGCCTGAGTACCTACGTGTGGACCGCCGATAAAGAAGACGAAGTGCGCTGGTCAGCACGGCTGGGTGTCACGTGGCTGGCGACGAACTACCCCGGCCGTGCCCGGATGTGGCGCGATGACGAAGAAGCAACGCGCGTGGGAAACGCGCCTCGGAGCAAAGTGACCAGCCAGGTCAGGGCGCCTGAGCGTTCGCGGTGGTTAACCGGCTAGAATCGGCGCCGTGGCTAAGAAGAAAAAGAACCAAGAAAACCTGCCCGAAGGCATGAGCCGACGCCAAGCAAAGCTGGCGGCTCGCGCCGCTGAGCGTGCCCAGCTGGCCAAGGACGAGCGCCCATACGGCGACTTCGCGGCCGAGGCAGACCTCATCGCCCTCCAGGAGTTCGTCCCCTCCGCGCACTTCGTCGCAGACGTCAAGGGCGCAGATCGCAAGGTCAGCATCGCGACCGTGCTCCCCGGAGCTGTGTCCGCACTGGTGCGTTCCGAGGAAGACGGCGGCGAGGCATTTGTGGCTCTGCAGTCCCAGCGCCGGGGCGATAACCCCAACCGCGACCTCGCATTCGCCCTGAACTGGGCCATCAACGCCAAGCCGGGCGAGAGCCTGGACGTGGGTATCGCAGACGGTACCCAGCCGCAGCTGACTGACCTGCTGGATCCTTCCGCCAAGCCGGAAATCGTGGTGGCGCAGGACTTCAACTGGTGGCTGAC
The DNA here is from genome assembly GCF_015233855.1 of Corynebacterium sp. ED61. Classification (NCBI taxonomy): domain Bacteria; kingdom Bacillati; phylum Actinomycetota; class Actinomycetes; order Mycobacteriales; family Corynebacteriaceae; genus Corynebacterium; species Corynebacterium sp. ED61. The sequence goes on from NZ_JADGIT010000004.1 coordinate 16,884, forward strand.
CGAGGAAGCCCTGAGTAACCCGCAGGTGGCCTCCACCCTGCAGCAGGCTAATGATTCCGTGCTGCCATCTGCTCGCGTCGAGGCGAAGATCTCCGGTGCTGCATGGTGGATCGACCCAGGCGAGAAGGCACACATCCGCTGGGTTCGCCCGGAATCTGAATCCGAGCTGATCAATGCCCTGGCTCGCGTGCACGCTGCGGGTGACCTTCACCTAGGCGAGGGTTCCAAGTTCGCTGGTGTGTTCCGCACGCACGGCATCCTGGTGCCGGTCTGGGACCTGGACAACACCCGCGAGGCCAGCGATTGGGCCGCGGGGCTCGAGGCGCTGGAGACCAAGATCTCCGCAGCCCTGGGCAACTCTGAGGCACTGTCCGCCGATGAGCACAAGTCCAAGCAGACCATCATTTCTCGCGAAGTGACGATCCGCTAGCTCTTTCTGGCGCCCGCTTTCACCCGCTGTCACCAGCGAGGTTTTACCCTGCCGGGTCCTGCTCCCGGGACCCGAAAAGGTAGGCCTACTTCAGGGATTCAAACAGCTGATCTGCTGCCGCATCATCCCACTGCAGGGAGCTGCCCGCGTAGGTTTCCAACGGGCCGCTGATCGGCACGGTTTCCTGTTCCGCCCCGCGCGCCAGCGCGAACGCTAGGCCCGCGAGGTGCCACACATGGTCGCTATCGTTGACCGTCAAAGAGCTGGTCAGCGCATCGATCGCGGGTAGTGAGCGGAACGGGTTGATGATCGTTGTGGGGGAGCTCAGCTTGGAGCTCAGTGCGGACAGGAACTGCCGCTGGCGCTCCACTCTGTCTAGGTCTCCGTTGGCGGAGGCGTAGCGGGAGCGGACGTAACCCAGTGCTGTGGGGCCGTCCATATCCTGGCATCCCGCCTGCAGGTCGATGCCCGCCATCGGATCCTGCAGAGGTTCGTTGAGGCACATGTTGATGCCGCCCACGCTGTCCACCACGTTCGCGAAGCCACCGAAGCCGATCTCCGCGTAGTGGTCGATGCGCATGCCGGTGCGCTCCTCGATGGTTTGCTGCAACAGCGCGGGGCCGCCCAAGGAGAACGCCTGGTTGATCTTGTTTTCTCCGTAGCCGGGGATGTTGACCCAGCTATCGCGCGGGAAGCTGACCATCGTGGGTTTGCCGCCGAACGTGGGGATGTGGACCACCATGATGGTGTCCGTGCGCCCGGTGCTCTCGTCGAGTTCGCCTGCCATCAGGCGGTCTGCGTCCTCGTTGCTCAAGCCTGCGCGGGAATCGCTGCCCACCAGCAGCCAGTTGGTGCCCGCGGTGTTGCCCACGCGTCCGTCGTATTTTTGCAGCGCATCGGTGCGGTTGAGGGACGTGTCGATCCAAATTCCCGTGCCCACCAGCAGCACCACCAACACGAGTAGCAGTGCGCCGAGGGTCTTGAAGACGCCGAATTTCCGGCGCCTGCGGGGTGGTCGCGATGCAGGTCCGCGTCCGCCGATGCGGGGGAAGGGTTCCTTTTCTTTCCGACGCCGACCTTCCCACGCCTGACTTCCGATCCGAGCCATGCGCTCTTGTCGGCGTGAGGGGATCTCGTATCCGGCCTCCGGGCGAGCCTGTTCGTAGCCGCGAGGCTGCTGAGCATAGTCTCGCGGATAATCACGGGCCTCGTCGCGAAGACTGCTGCGATGGGAACCGACGTTTGAAGGCGGCAGAGGTGCGGCCCGAGGCACTTCGGTGTGTGGTGGCCGGTGGCGGCCTGACTCGCGCCGGGGCGAATCCGTGCGCGGGATGTCCCGTGGCACGCCGCGCGAGGCAGAGCTGCGTCGATACTCCGGCGGGCGGGGCTGCTCCTTTGGCTTGGGCAGATCCTCGACCTTGGGCAGGGGAGAGCGCCTGCGCACTGGCCTGCCGAAGCGGTCCACGATGGGTTTGCCGTTTCGGTCTAGTGCGTAGTCATCCGAGCCAGAAGGCTCGCCAGGGCGAGGATTCATGTGGGACATGGTAGCCGAGTTAGCAGTTGAATCCCTAGGTTGACTGGGGACGGTTCTGCGCTATTGCGCTGGAAAACCCTCACAGGCCTGGCGTTCCGCCAGTGATCGCGTAGCCCACAAATGCCACGGTGTCGATCAATCCGTGGGCGATAACCAGCGGCCAAATGCGTCCGGTCCGCTTGTAGTACCAGAGATAGATCACGCCCATGACAATGTTGCCTATGCCGGCGGAATAGCCCTGGTACAGGTGGTAGCTACCGCGCAATAGGCTGCTGGCCACGAAGATCCACGGCCAGCTCACGCGCAGCTGGCGCAGCCGGGTGGCCAGCCACGCCACCACGATGATCTCTTCCGCGAACCCATTGGCCCAGGAGTTGAGCACGAGTAGTGGCAAGCGCCACGCCGTGTCTTCCAAGCCCGACGGTTCCACCTGCTTAGACAGGCCCAGGTGTACGGCCGTGATGTAGAACAGCAGCCCGGGCACGCCAATGAGCGCGGCCAGCCCCGCTCCGTGCAGGACGTCCGCTGCGCGGAATCGCCATTTCGTGAAAGACACGGGGAGGTGGTGCAGCAGTAAGAAAATGGCGAGCCCGCCCCAGGCGAACAGCATGCCAGTCTGGGTAAGTTGGAGCGCTGGATCCAGCCAGGCGAGGGTAGATTGCTGCTGGTTGAGCGTGACTTCTTGATCGCTGAGCCCCTCGGGGCGTGCCACGGATTCGATCAAGCGCAGGGTTGCGCGCACCCCGGACATGCCGAAGGTGATGGCCAAGACCAGCAGGATTTCCCACCGCAGGGCAGAAGAGCTTTTAGTGCTCATGGCTGTGTGCGCTAGGGCGTGGACGGTAGGACAGTGCTTCGATATCGCCCGGTGCGTCGAGGGACAGACCCTCGGGCGGCAGTGCGGACGCCACTGTGGATACGGAGCGCGCGAGGGTCAGCAGTTCCGCCTCAGAGACGCGGTCCGAGACAGCCCCCAGCTGCAAAGAGATCGGCCACCGTCCGGGAACTAATTGTGGATCCACCAACGGTACGGACACGCTGGCCCATCCCGTGATGTTCCACAGCGTGGCCCACGGGGTCCAGGCAGTCTGCGCCAGGAAGTTCAGGCGCGGCGGCAGCGCGGAGAACGTTCCCGGCGCTGGTGGAGCGCAGGCCAGCATAGGCGTGGCGATGATGTCGAAGTCTGCCCAGGTGGCCAGGACATCCTCGCCGATCGCATTGAGTTGGCGGTGCAATTGTTCTCGACGCAACTCTGTCACCTGCTGCCCCTGTTCCTTGAGCCAACGGGTCAGCGGAGAAAGGGGACCAGGTAGCTGCGCGCAGCGGGAGGTGAGGACCTCTCGGAAGAGTTCAAAGGTTCGAGGTGAGTACGGCGCCGGTGCTTGGCTGACGCTGGTGACCGCCTCGGTGGAAGTCAGCAACGCGGTGACCGCAGCGGTGGCCGCCGCTATGGCGGGATCAATGCTGCTGGAGCTGTGGAACGGGGTGTTCGTGTAGCCGATGCGTAGGGGTTCGCGGCCATCGTGCACTGCAGAGTTTAGGTCTGGGATATCCAGCGCATAAGCCCGCGCGGTGGTCTCGATATCCCGGGCCAGATAACCGTGGGCCGTGGAGGTGAAGCCGCCGATACGTGGATTGTGCGCAGGCTTGAGGCCAGGAAGGCCACAACACGCGGCGGGAATGCGAATGGAGCCGCCCCCGTCCGTGGCGTGGGCGATGTTGACCACCCCGCGAGCTACCGCCACTGCAGCTCCTCCGGAAGATCCGCCGGGCATGAACTGTGCACCCAAAGGATTGACAGGCGAGTCCTGACCGACCGGCTCCGTGTATGCCGTTACTCCATATTCGCTGGTCGCGGAAGCTCCTACCAGCGTCGCGCCGCGGTCGAGCAGGCGGAGCGTGGCGGAATCATTCAGAGTGGCGGTGCGCGCTTGGTCCTCCGAGCCGAAGGTGGTGACTTCTCCCGCGACCTGCTGCAGGTCCTTGATAAGCACCTCTTCGCCAGCCAAGGGTTGGCCCGCGTGCGTGCTGTGTGGCTGACTGTAGACGCGCGTGACTCCCAGCTGTTGCTGGCTGAGGCCCATCTCGGCTGCAAGACCAGCCAGCCTGGTGGAGAAGCCGGAGGTAATCATCGTCATTTACCCTACGTCAGCCCGTACAGTGACAAGTATGACTCCCGGCAAAGCACAGGTGCCCGGCACCGAAACCCCGCACGAATCGGCCTCCGCTGGGGCCCAGCCAGGAATTCACCCTGAGGGCCAGACCACTCGCGTGGCCTTCCTTGGCCCCCAGGGCACCTTTACTGAGCAGGCGCTGCAGCAGATGATCGTCGCTGGATACTTGCCAGGATCCACAGAAGGCGTCGCGGTGAAATCTCCGAGTGCGGCCCTCGAGGCCGTACGAAACCACAGCGTGGACTACGCCTGCGTGGCGCTGGAAAGTTCCGTCGACGGCCCCATCGCTCAAACCGAGGATGCCCTGACCATGGGTTCCCCGCTGATCATCGTCCGCGAAGTGCTGGTGCCCGTGGAATTTTCCATCCTGGTTCGCCCGGGCGCTACCACCGAGGATGTTCAGACCTTCACCACCCACCCTGCGGCCGAGGCGCAAACCCGCTCCTGGGTGCAGCAGCACCTGCCGAACGCGCAGTTCGTTCCCGCCAGTTCCAACGGAGCCGCCGCTCAGGCCGTGGCCGAAGGCCGCGCCGATGCCGCAGCGGCACCCGCTCGCGCCGGGCAGATCCACCAACTGGAATCCCTGGCTGAAGCCGTGGCAGACGTCCGCGGTGCCTACACCCGCTTCGTACTGGTCTCCCGCCCCGGCCAGGTCACGCCCAAGACAGGCAATGACCGCACCGGCGTGGCATTCACCCTGGAAAATAAGCCCTCCGGCCTGCTGGATGCCCTCGCTGAGCTATCCGTGCGCGGCATAGACATGTCCCGCATCAGCTCCCGCCCCACCCGCGAAGCCATGGGCACTTACTATTTCCACCTCGGACTAGTGGGCCACCTCGAGGACGAGGCGATGGCCGAAGCCCTGGCCGGGCTCTACCGCAGCACCAGTTCCCTGCGCTTTCTCGGCTCTTGGCCACGCGCGGAACTGCCAGGCGCTGGCGTCGGAAAAGAACAGGACGCACACCATCCCCCTGCAGGCACCTTCCCGCCTGACTACTCTGAATCCCGGGGTTGGGTCGCCGAACTGAAGCAGCAAACGCAACCACCGGCCCAGCAGCAGACGAAGGGGTAAACCGTTGAGCAAGTTGTACCTGGTGCGTCATGGACAGACCACCTCGAACACTATTCACGCGCTGGACACCGCGCTGCCGGGTGCAGATCTCACCAAACTGGGGCGGGAGCAGGCCTCCAACGTGGGATCCATTCTGGCGGAGCGCGTGGACGGGCCGCTGCTGGTGATGTCCAGCCAGGCGGCGCGCGCACAACAGACCGCGGTACTGCTCGCGGACAGTTTTGTGGCTCGTGGTGGCACGCTGGCGTCCACGGCGGAGGGATCGGATTTCGCCTCCGGGTTTGCGGGTAGCGGTCTGTCTCCTATTTCCGACGCCACCTCCGCCGGCTTCGGTTTGAGTCACACCGAGCAGGTCTCCACTCTCAGCGACATCGCGGAGATCGCCGCCGGCGACTACGAGATGCGTAACGACGAAGACGCCCACGAGGCCTACCACCGCGTGCTATTCCGCTGGCTGCACGGCGAGCTGGAGGTGCCGGTAGATGGGGCAAAAAACGGCGCGGAGATCCTGAGCGCATACATCGCGCAGATCATGAGCGTGCTGAACGCGTTGCCGGAAGGCACGGACGTGGCGGTGGTCAGCCACGGCGCGATCATCCGCTTCATCGCCCGCTACTTGGGCGGGCTGGATCCGGAGTGGGCGTTTGCGGGATACCTGGCGAACACGCACTTCGTGGAGCTGGACGTGCCGGACAACGTTCGCGAGCTCGCGGAGGCAGCGCAGAACGAACCTGACGCAGTGGAGGGAGCTTTTAACATCGCAGAGTGGGGAACCCTAGGCACGCCGGATAAGCTAGAGTGCTAGCCCCAACCGAGTTCGTGGAGGCGGGCATCGTCGATGCCGAAGTGGTGCGCGAGCTCGTGAATCACCGTGATGGCCACCTGCTCTATGAGTTCTTCCCGGCTGTTCACGGCCTCGCACAGGGCGAGCCGGAAGATGGTGATCTTATCCGGCAGTACGGAGGTGTATTCGCTATCGCGATCCGTCAGCGCGATGCCCTCGTAGAGCCCCAAGATGTGGGGATCGAATTCGTGGTAGTCCTCCGTGATGATGGCCACGTTGTTGACGTTGTGCAGCAGTTGTTCCGGAATTCGACGCAAACCTTCGTCCACCAAGTCTTCGAACTCTTCTTCGGAAATGTCGATGGACACGGCTGCCTCCGGGGGTTTGAAAACTGACGCTTAGGGCGCAGCTGGGGCAGGGGAGGCAGCCGCGGCGTTATTGCGCAGCGGGTTGCGCGGAGGCTGCTTGGCCGGCGGGTTGCCGTCGATGGTGAACCCTTGGCGTACGTCACCATTCAGGTTGGCGAATCCACCGTCCGGGCGGCCGAACGTCAGCGCACAGTTGACGGTGCGGGAACCCGCAGCCCAAGACTGGGATTGGATGGTGGTCCAGAATGGGGTCAAGGTGGAGTTGTACAGCGCGTCATCGCCGCCCAAGTAGTTGCGAGCTGCCTCGGTACACCGCTGGTTGAGGTACTCGTTTTGCTTGCCGATATCTGGCCAGTCCTGCGGGAAGTCCTCGCCCAGATTGACAACATCCGTGACCTGCCAGGAGTGATCCTCGTTACAGGGGACTTCCACAGGAGAATCGTTGATGACCTGCACACAGGTATCGGCGGGGAAGGCGCGGGCCTGGTCGGATTCTGCAGCCAGGCCGACGGTTTCCGTGGAACGACCCTGCGCATCCTGCACCATGACTCCGCACAACATGGTGCGGTCGCCCTCTGCCCAAGCGCTGGCCGGAGGCAGGATGGGGGAGATCGTGTAACGGCCCTCTGGATCCAGCTTGCCGTTCAAGTAGTCGAGGGTGGGGCCCACGCAGAGCTCTTCGGTCAATTGTTGCTGGCGTTCGAGGCTGGGGTGCTCAGCGTCTTCGTCGAACTCACTGGTGGGGTACTGGGAGAGATCCTCGCGCGCGCTGATCTCAAAGCGGTGCTGCTCGGCGCATCCCACGGTGGTGAAGTCAGAGTTGGAGCCATTTTCGCCTGGTCGCCAGTTCAAGCACGAACCCGTGTCCGCATCGGTGAAGGCTGCCAGTTCCGCTTCTGCGGGTTCAGAGGTGGGCGTGGTGGCCAATGGGGTGGAGCCCTCGGGAGCCATCGATCCGTAGGCCGCTGCGCCTACGCCGCCGCAGAGCGCAGACACGAGAATAACGGTGGCGGCGCGCGAACGTCGCTTCCATGTCGGCTGGCTGATGCTCACAGGAATCCACTTCCGGTCGGGGAATCACTCTTACTTTGATGTTTCATTCAACACCCAGTGGGGCAGCCCCACCAACTGTGGAGTAAGTGCGTCTAGTGCGACCACTATAGCTAAGCTATGGGACATGATCGATCTTAAGTTCCTGCGTGACAACCCTGACTTGGTCCGCGCCTCTCAGCGCACCCGCGGAGAAGACGAGGGGCTGGTGGATCAACTACTCGAGGCAGACGTGCGCCGCCGCGATGCCATTGCCGCTGCTGATGCTGCTCGCTCCGAGCAGAAATCCTTCAGCAAGGAGATGGGCCAGCAGATGCGCACGGCCTCTGACGAGGACAAACAGCGCCTGCGCGAAGAAGGCAAGGCCAAGGCTGAGCGCGTCAAGGAGCTGGAGGCCGTGCTGGCCGCCGCCGAGCAGGATGTCCACGACTTCCAAATGAAGCTGTCCAACGTGGTGGAGGACGGCGCTCCCGCCGGCGGCGAGGATGACTTCGTTGTCCTCGAGCACGTGGGCACCCCCCGTGAGTTCGACTTCGAGCCCAAGGATCACCTGGAGCTCGGCGAATCCCTGGGTCTGATCGATATGAAGCGCGGCACCAAGGTCTCCGGCGCCCGCTTCTACTTCCTCACCGGCGACGGCGCTCTGCTGCAACTGGGCATGCTGCAGTTGGCTGCGCAGAAGGCAGCCAAGGCAGGGTTCACGTTGATGATCCCACCCGTGCTGGTACGTCCAGAGATCATGGCCGGAACCGGCTTCTTGGGCGCGCACGCAGACGAGATCTACCACCTCGAGCAGGACGATCTGTACCTCGTAGGTACCTCGGAGGTTGCCCTAGCCGGTTACCACTCAGATGAGATCATCGACCTTTCCGAAGGTGCTATGCGCTACGCGGGATGGTCGTCCTGTTTCCGTCGGGAAGCCGGCTCCTACGGCAAGGACACCCGCGGCATCATCCGCGTCCACCAGTTCGACAAGCTGGAAATGTTTGTTTACTGCAAGCCCGAAGAGGCTCGCGAACAGCACCAGCAGCTGCTGGCGATGGAAAAGGAGATGCTGGAAGCCGTACAGGTTCCGTATCGCGTGATCGACGTGGCAGGTGGAGACCTCGGCTCGTCCGCTGCCCGCAAGTTCGATACTGAGGCATGGGTGCCTACCCAGAACACCTACCGCGAGCTGACCTCCACTTCGAACTGCACCACGTTCCAGGGACGCCGTCTCAAGACCCGCTACCGGGACGAGGCGGGCAAGGCACAGACCGTGGCTACCCTTAACGGCACGCTGGCCACTACCCGCTGGTTGGTCGCCATTCTGGAGAACAACCAGCAGGCAGACGGATCCGTGGTGGTCCCCGAAGCGCTACATCCGTTTGTGGGCAAAGATATTCTTTACCCCAAGAAATAAGCCCACCAACCAGGGAGCATCGCAACGTGGCTACATTCGATTTCGCCGAGGGCTTCACCCCGTCTTCTGGGCACCCAGAAAGCAAAGAGCCCATCTACGGGCGCACCATCATCCCGCTGGCCAAGCTGTGGATGCGCTTCGGCCAGCGGCTGCAGATCTTTTTGAAGAACCCGGAGAACGTACCGCGGGAAGGCGGCGCGATTCTCGCCGTCAACCACACCGGCTACTGGGACTTCGTCTACGGTCCCATCCCGGCTCACTTCAACGGTGGCCGCCTGGTGCGCTTCATGGCGAAGAAGGAAATCTGGGACTCTCCCGTGGCCGGCCCGCTGATGAGCGCCATGCGCCACATTCCTGTGGACCGTGCTGATGGCGCAGCGTCCGTGAAAGAGGCGGTTCGCCGCTTGCGCGGTGGTGAGCTGGTGGGCATCTTCCCTGAGGCCACCATTTCCCGCTCCTTCGAAATCAAGGAACTGCGCCAAGGTGCTGCTGTCATCGCTGAAGAAGCTGAGGTTCCGCTGATCCCGATGATCATCTGGGGTTCCCAGCGCATTTGGACCAAGGGCCACAAGCCCACCTGGTTCCCCAAGGACGCCAAGCTGGTGATGGTCGTTGGCAAGTCGGTTCCTATTTCCGACGACAGCGTCGAGACCACCGAACGTCTGCGCGCAGCTATGCAGAGCCTGCTGGAAGAAGCCCGTGAGGAATACGTCAAGCGCTTCGGCCCCATGCCGGAGGGCGAGTTCTGGGTGCCCAGTGTTCTAGGAGGCTCGGCTCCCACCTTGGAGGAAGCCACCATCCAGGATCGCCAGGATCACGAGAATCGTAAGAAGCAGCGGGCAGAAGCTGAAGCGGCTGCGAGTGGGCGTCGAAAAGAAGAACAACAACCTCAGCCCACGGGCATTAACAAGGTGTTGGCGCCTGTGACGCGATGGATCAAGAAACTGCGCAAATGAGGCGGCAGCTGCGCACCTTGCATGCAGCGTTAGAGCTGGTGCCGGCGCCGTTGTTCGTGGTCTCTGACCTGGACGGCACGCTGCTGGACAGGCGAGAAAGAGTCAGCCCCCACATGCGCGAGGTGGTGGGGCGCATGGCCGAACAAGGAACCGTGTTTACCCTGGCCACCGGTAGGCCCGCGCGCTGGGTGCTGCCCGTGATTGAGCAACTTCCGGTGCAGCCTCTGTGCGTGTGCGCTAACGGCGCGGTGGTTTACGACAGCGCCAAGGACGAGATTGTCCGGGCGATGGAACTGGATTCCGCCACGCTGCGCACGGTGATTCAGCGGCTGACCGCGGGCGCGGAAGGCACTGCGTTGCACGGTGCAGGGTTTGCGGTGGAACGTGCCGGGACCAGCGCTTTTGACCGCGCGGACGAGCTGTTCTGCGTGACCGAGGGCTACGATCACGCGTGGCTCTCGGACGAGCACAAGGTGCTCAGCACCGAAGACCTCATCGCCCAACCTGCGGTCAAGCTGCTGGTACGCAATGAAAACGTCAGCTCCCAAGAGCTCTTTGACGCCGTGGCACCGCGGCTGGATCCGCGGGAAGTGCACGCGACGTTTAGCTGGGGCGGTGGCCTGGTGGAGATCAGCGCGCCGGGCGTGTCCAAGCGCACCTCGCTGGAGTGGATCGCCGAGCGACTGGGCGTGCAGGCCACGGAGACCATCGCGTTTGGAGATATGCCCAATGACCTGGAGATGCTGGGATGGGCTGGCACCGCCGTGGCGATGGGCAATGCGCACGATGACGTGAAAGCGGCCGCGGATCTGGTGACGGCAAGCAACAACGACGATGGTGTGGCTGCGGTGCTGGCTCGGTGGTTCTAACAGGCATGTTTCTAGCGGGAATGATCCGAGCAGTGGAGTTCGGGGAGTAGATTCAACACCGTGTCAAAAATGGGCGAGGCAGTCACGCGCAAGGTGGATCAGATCCACCGTCACCACGCGCGGATGAAAGAGCGCAAGTACGGGTGGGCGGTGCGCCCTGCCACGCTGCTCATCGGCTGGCTGGTGGTGATCGTGGGGTTGATCACCATTCCTTTCCCCGGCCCGGGCTGGTTCACCGTCTTTGTGGGCATCGGCATTCTGTCTCTGGAACTGGAGTGGCCCAACCGGCTGCTGCGCTGGGGGATCCGGCAGTACGACCGTTTCGAGGCATGGTGGAAACGGCAATCCCGCGGCGTGCGCATCCTGGGCATTGTCCTGCTGGTGATGCTAATCTGGGTGGTTTTCGCCTGCATCTTCTGGGTGATGTGGCAGTGGGGAATGCTGGACTGGGCGAAGCCGACCCTGCAGCCGTGGGTGGACAAGCTGCCTTGGGCATAACTGTGGTGAACAGCATCCGCTGAAGAGCAACCGCGGCTGTGTCGACACCGTGCGAATCAACGGGAGGGCGGTAGTCTGTCCGCATGAGCGAAAACGGCAAGTATGACCTGATCGTCGTGGGAAGCGGCTTTTTTGGCCTCACCGTGGCAGAGCAAGCGGCAAGCAAGAAGGGGGCGCGCGTTCTGATCGTGGAAAGGCGCCCCCACATCGGCGGCAACGCTTATTCCGAAGCAGAGCCACAGACGGGTATCGAAGTTCACAAGTACGGCGCCCACCTGTTCCACACCTCCAACAAGCGAGTGTGGGACTACGTCAATCAGTTCACCGATTTCACTGATTACCAGCACCGCGTCTTCGCGATGCACAAGGGAACGGCCTACCAGTTCCCCATGGGACTGGGCCTGATCAACCAGTTCTTCGGCAAGTATTACAGCCCAGATGAGGCACGCCAGCTGATCAAGGAGCAGACCGATGGCCTGAACCCAGACGATGCGCAGAACCTGGAAGAAAAGGGCATCTCCCTGATCGGCCGCCCGCTTTACGAAGCGTTTGTCCGCGATTACACCGCCAAGCAGTGGCAAACGGATCCGAAGGAACTGCCGGCGTCGAATATTTCCCGCCTGCCCGTGCGCTACACCTTCAACAACCGCTACTTCAATGACACCTACGAGGGCCTGCCTGTCGAGGGTTACACCGCGTGGCTGGAAAACATGGCCAAGCACGAAAACATTGAGGTTCGCCTGGACACTGACTGGTTTGAGGTGCGCGACGAACTGCGTGCGGAATCCCCGGACGCGCCCGTGGTCTACACCGGCCCGCTGGACCGTTACTTCGACTACTCCGAAGGCCGCCTGGGCTGGCGCACACTGGACTTTGACCTGGAAGTGCTGGATACCGGCGATTTCCAGGGCACCCCGGTGATGAACTACAACGATGCCGAGTTCCCGTACACCCGCATCCACGAGTTCCGTCACTTCCACCCGGAGCGCGAGGACAAGTACCCCGCGGACAAGACGGTCATCATGAAGGAGTTCAGCCGTTTCGCGGAAAACGAAGACGAGCCGTACTACCCGATCAACACCCCGGATGACCGCGAGAAGCTGCTGGCTTATCGCGAGTTGGCGGACCAGGAGACCAACCAGAGCAAGGTGTTCTTCGGTGGACGTCTGGGCACCTACCAGTACTTGGACATGCACATGGCCATTGGCTCCGCGCTGAGCATGTTCGATAACAAGTTGGAAGAGTTGCTTTAAGCTCTGCCGCTTGTGATCGCCTGCGCTGTGCGCGGGCGATTTTTGGTTCGTTCGAGAAAACCAGTGTCCTGGGGTTAAGATTTGAAGATCTGCAGACATAACATTGTGCGGCGCTGAATCGATCTAAGAAACGGTGCCCACAGCCGGCATGGCATGTGAAGAGGACATCGCCTGCGGTACGTTGTGGCTCAACGAGCCGGTGCGCAGACCACCGGCACACATGACGTTTTCTGATCGGAGATCTATCCATGCATTCACAGCGCATTGGCCTGCCCGCCAAGCTCGTTGCCGCGTTGGTGGCGGTGTGCAGCTTTGTGGCACTCGCCCCGGCTGCTCAGGCTGCTCCCACCAACATTGTCCTTTTTGGCGATTCCCTGATCGCTAATCCAGCGTTCAACATCGCTGAGGTCATGCAGGGCCCCGGCAAGGTGACCCCCAACGTAGCTACGGAAGGACGTTGCCCTCGCGGCGCCAAGCGCATTGCTTCCGAGCTGCAGGCGCAGACCGGCATCAAGGTGGAGGACTTCGCCTGCACCGGTGCGGCTGCCTTCGCGCCATTGTCCGGCGAGAAGCGTCTGGTGACCCAGGTCAACCAGGCCTTGTCCCAGGGCAAGCTGAATGCAGGAACCCGCAACGTCATGGTGCAGATTGGCATCAATGACACGTGGAAGGCTCCGAACCTCTACGACGTGCAGCGCGATGAGTACGTCAAGGAAGTTCGTCGCCAGATGGATCGTGTCCGCGCCGCTGCGCCCAACGCGAAGATCACCATGCTGGGTTACCCGGAGATTATCGATCGCGCTGGTAACTCCTGCTGGGTGCACTGGAATGGTGTGGATCAGCCCCCAATGGTGATTCCTCCGCTGAACAGCGCACTGGCTGCGGCACATGATTGGCAGCGCCAGGCTGCGCGCGCCGTTGGTGGCAACTGGCTCAACCTCGAGGCTGCAACGCGCGGCCACGGATCATGTGCGCCGCGCGACCAGCGATGGGTCGCCGGAGTGATCGATAACTCCTCCAAGCCGTACAACATCACCACTCACTTGACTCACGAAGGCAACCGCGGCGTTGCAGCGGTTCTCGCTCGCAATCTGTAAGTAGTCTGAAACAATTACGTTTTGTTGGGGAGCCCCACCACGGCTCCTCTTTTTCGTGAGTGGGCGCGATCCACGCGCCGTGCTCCTGTGTCAGTAAGGCCAGCCAAGTAATGACTGTGATTGAGGGAAACCGTTCCTCCCCAATGGCCTCCCCGCGGGCGAGGTCGGTGAAGCAGCCGAAGAATCTCACCATACTCACCACGGTGGCGTGGGCTGTGCCTCTGCTGATCATTGCGTTGATTGCGGGGTGGCAGCGCCGGTGGATCAGCGATGACGGATTGATCGTCCTGCGCACCGTCCGCAACCTGCAGGCGGGCAATGGTCCGGTGTTCAACGCGGGCGAGCGCGTGGAGACCAACACCTCCATGCTCTGGCAGTATTCCATTTATCTATTCGCGGAAATGACCGGCGGGCGCTTGGAGACGGTTTCCCTGTGGATGGCCCTGATCCTGACCGGCCTCGCGGTGCTCATTGGGGTGCTGGCCACGGGCTTGCTTTACCGTTCCCGCAGTCTGATTTTTGTTCCGCTGGGGATGGTGGTCTACCTGGCCATCCCCGCCGCTCGTGATTTTGCGACGTCCGGCTTGGAGTGGGGCCTGTCCATTTTCTGGCTGTCCGTGCTGTGGTTGCTGTTGGCGCTGTGGATTCGGGAAGGTGCCCCCGCTAGCTACCGGGTAGCGCCTCAGAGCCGGCACGCGAAGGTGAGCGCGCAAAAGCCCCGAGCAATCTACGGCCTTGCGTTCTGGGCTGGTGTGAGCTGGTTGGTGCGCCCCGAGCTTGCCTTGTATGGCGGAATCACCGGGCTGATCATCCTCATCGCGGCTCGTTCGTGGGCGCAACGCGCGGTGATCCTTGCCGTAGCGCTGCCTGCTCCGTTGGCGTATCAGATTTTCCGCATGGGTTACTACGGCGCGATCGTGCCGCAGACCGCAGTAGCGAAATCCGCCAACGAGGCCCTGTGGGGACGCGGCTGGGATTACGTGGGCAACTTCGTCAATCCTTATGGCCTGTGGTGGGCGTTCGGTGTGTTGGCGTTGGTCACCGCCGCATTGGTCTGGTTCGGTCTGCGTTCCCAGCAGGTTGTTTTTTCCGACGCCACACTCGCCTCGCCTCCCAGCCTCCAGCGGCCCGCCACGGCGATCGCCATTCTGGTGGTGTGCGCGCTGCTCCATTTCACATACGTGATTCGCGTGGGTGGGGACTTCATGCACGGCCGCATGTTGCTCATTCCGCTGTTCGCGATCCTGCTGCCACTATCCGTGGTGCCTCTGGTGGACCTGCGCGGATCCAGCATGGTAATCCAGCCGGTGCTGGTGGGGGCTGGGTTTCTGTTCTGCCTCGGGTGGGCCATCTTTGCGATCAATCATCCCGTGACGTATTCCGCGGCAGGGGTTAAGGGCATGAATGACCTGCATGTGGTGGACGAGCGCACTTATTGGATGTACACCACGAAGACCTCGCCGGAGCAGCCGCCCCTGTACGCCTCCGATTACATGGACATGGCCCTGATGAATGGCTATGCCGAGGCGAACAAGGAGTGCGCGGAGCAGCGTGAAGGCGATCCCGCCTCCCCTGAGGCCCGGCAGTGCTCCGGAGTGCTGTTGTCCGTGGGCAGCGTGGGGCCGAACGGAGAAGATGACTGGATTCCGGTGGGCGCCGTGGGCTTAAACCCTGCTGGTCAGCCCGTGATTCCGGGGCCGGTTCAGGGATTTGAAGACCTGCAGTATCACCCTATGACCGTGAGCTTTTTGAACCTGGGTATGACGGGAATGATGGCACCGTTGGATACCCGTGTGGTGGACCCGATGGGCCTGGCCAATCCGTTGGCTGCACGCATGCCACAGATTGAAAATGGGCGCCCCGGTCACGATAAGTATCTGCCGCTGGAGTGGCAGATGGCAGATTCCAGCGTGTTTGTGCCCTTCCTGCCGAGCTACATCGATGGGGAAGAAGTCACTGAGATCCGGTCGATTCTCTACACGGAGGACTTTGTGGAGCTGTTCCACGTCTACCGCGAGCCGATGAGCGTGCACCGTTTCTGGGACAACATCAAGTACTCCTTGACCACGTCGCGGACGCTGAAGTTCTCTGATGACCTCGACGATTACGAGGGCGTGCAACCCATGCCGGATGCCCAGATTGTGTGGCCGCAGACCGCCCACAAGTAATTGATCGGGGCGCCTGCGTGCGACCAGCGTGATCGCGTCAATGGGTGTGGCGAACAAAGCCATCCCGGGGCGCATGGGGGATAATCGAGACTGTTCTATTGTCTACTCGCAAAGGTCAGCGCTCCTCACATGTCTGATTCCACCCTGGGAACTGCACACAAAGCATCCGCTGCGATCGATACCACCCGCCTGGGCCGCATCATCTTGCCTAAGCGTGGCGAACCGTATGACGTGCGTTCGCTTTACATCGTGGAAAACGAGGCCGTACCCGGCCGAGTCACCGCACTGTCCCGCACCGAGGCAGTCATCCCTGCTGGCATCGAGGTCTCCTTCGAGACGTACTTCAATGCTTTCCCCGCTAGCTACTGGCGCCGCTGGTCGCAGCTGACCGAGGTGGAACTGCGAGTAGACCTCACTGGCGATGCTCGCATCGACCTGTACCGCTCCAAGATCGATGGTTCCCGCATCGCTGTGACCGGCGGAATCGTGGAAACAGACGAGTCCGGACGTGGCCAAGCCACCTTCGTCATCCCCCTGGACCAGTTCGAGGATGGCGGATGGATTTGGTTCGACATCACCTGTGAGACGGAAACCGTCATCCACTCCGCTGGTTGGTACGCCACCAAGGAGGCCGAAGGCCAGGTTCTGAAGTCCGAGGCGACCGTTGTTGACGTCGAAACAGGAGAAACCACAACCTACGCCGCCGGTGACGTGCTGCCCGCCGCAGCACCACAGGTCACGGTGGGCATCCCCACCTTCAACCGTCCCACGGACGCGGTCGCCGCACTCGAGGCGCTGGCCAGCGACCCGGAAGTGGACGCGGTGATCGAGGCATTGATCATGCCGGACCAAGGCAATCAGCACCCCGCCGACCAGCCGGGATTCCCAGCGATGGAGGAGCATTTCGGCGATCGTCTGCGCATCGTCGAGCAGGGCAACCTCGGTGGCTCCGGCGGCTACTCGCGCATCATGTACGAGGCACGCCACGAAACCCGTGGCACCAAGAGTCCGTTCATTCTCTACATGGACGATGACATCGCCATCGAGCCGGACTCCGTGCTGCGCTCCCTGGCCGCCGCCCGCTACGCGAAGTCCCCGATGCTAATCGGTGGACAGATGCTCAACCTGCAGGAACGTTCCCACCTGCACACCATGGGCGAGGTCATCGATCGCGGATCCTTCATGTGGACCGCTGCACCGCACACGCACTACGACCACGATTTCTACAAGCACCCACTGCGCGACCGTGGACGCAGCAACCCAGAGCGCGATTCCAAGGGCAACGTCATCGGCGAGACGAACTCCCGTGACCTGCACCGTCGCATTGACGTGGACTACAACGGCTGGTGGATGTGCATGATCCCGCGCGTGGTCGCGGATACGATCGGCCAGCCTTTGCCGCTGTTCATCAAGTGGGATGACGGCGAGTTTGGCCTGCGCGCCAAGGACGCCGGATTCCCCACCGCCTCGTGGCCCGGCATCGCGATCTGGCACATGGCCTGGTCCGATAAGGACGACGCCATCGATTGGCAGGCGTACTTCCACCTGCGCAACCGCCTGATCGTGGCCGCCATGCAGGGGCACGATAACCCACGTGGCCTGGTCATCTCCATGGCGAAGGCCACCGCCAAGCACCTGCTGTGCTTGGAATACTCCACCGTGGCCATCCAGAACGAGGCGATGAAGGACTTCCTCGCCGGCCCGGAGAACCTGTTCGACATCCTCGAAACGGCACTTCCTCGCATCAACACGATGCGCAAGAATTTTTCCGACGCTACGGTGATCCGTTCCGCCTCTGATCTGCCTGCCCCTTCGGGCGGCCCAGCTGGTTTGCTGAACATCCCCGTCAACCCAGTGTCCAAGGTCAAGACCTTGGCCCAGGGTCTGCTGAATAACACGCGCCCAGCTGAGGCTCGTCACCACGAGGTGCCACAGGTGAACCTTCCGCCGATCGAGGCTCGGTGGTTCAGCTTGTCTCGCATTGACGGTGCGACTGTCACCACCGCGGACGGCAAGGGCGTGGTGTTCCGCAAGCGCGATCGCGGACAGATGCTGGCTTTGGCCAAGGAATCCGCGGTGCTGCAGAAACAGGTCATGGATCGTTTCGACGAGATGAGCGAGCGCTACCAAGCCGCTCACGCGGAGCTGACCAGCCGCGAGGCGTGGAAGCAGATCTTCGAGCCAGAAGCCTAGAAGTCAGCGCGAGCAAAAAGAGGAGAGAAGACCCACACCGTGAGTAGTCACATCGATGTTCCGAAGCAGTTCCGTCAGCTTCCATCCGTGGCAGTGCGCGCCGCCGCGGCGCTGCCCGCAGTTAAGGGCGACCCAATGGGGGAGACCCGCATTCTGATGGAGTTGCAGCGAGCACTGGGCACCAAGCCCGGCGTGCTGCCTGCTGCACGAGGCCTCAGCCACTTCGGCGAGCACGCCTTGGGCTGGTTTGCCCTCAGTGGACTGGGCTGGGTGACAGAAAAGCAGCAGGCCAAGAAGCGGGAATGGCTGGCGATGGGTGTTTCTGCCTTCTCTGCACACGCGGCTTCGGTGATTCTCAAGCGCGTGGTGCGCCGTCCTCGGCCACATGCCCGTGGCGTGCAGATCGGTGTGGCAACGCCTTCTAAGCTGAGCTTCCCTTCATCCCATGCCACTAGCTCTACCGCGGCACTGGTCTCGCTTTCCGATATCACCGGAAACCCCGCTCCGCTCGTGGGCGTGCCCGTCATGGCGCTGTCCCGAATGGTGTTGGGCGTACACTACCCCTCGGACGTTGCGGTGGGCAGTGTGATCGGCTGGGCTACAGCAAAGGCCACGCGCCGCATGATGGTCAACAACGACGAACCACAACAACCGAACCTCAACAACTAGGAGAAACGGTGAGCGAAAGCACCAGTGAGCCGAAGGCAGAGCCGTTTTTGGGCTCCGAGCCTCACACCTCTGGCTTGGAAGCCAACCGAAACACGAGCGTTGGCACGGATGCAAAGGGGCCGCAGGCGCCGAAGAATCTGCTGGACGGCATGATCAAGGCACTTCGCCCCAAGCAGTGGGTGAAGAACGTCCTGGTGGTCGCCGCTCCCTTGGCCGCTGGTGGCGAAGCGCTGTTCTCCACGCGCGTTGTACTGGACGTGGTCATCGCATTCGTGGCTTTCTGCCTGGCAGCAAGTTCGATCTACTTGGTCAATGACGCGCGTGATGTGGAAGCCGACCGCGCACACCCCACCAAGCGTTTCCGCCCGATCGCCGCAGGCGTGCTGCCTGTGGGGCTGGCCTACACGATGGCGGTGGTGCTCATCCTGCTGGCTATTGGCGGCAGCTTCTTGGCCAGCTCCGGGGCTGGCCTGGCGATCGTGGTGAGCGTGTACATCGCGCTGCAGCTGGGTTATTGCTTCGGTTGGAAGCATCAGCCGGTGATCGATATTGCGCTGGTCAGCTCTGGTTTCATGCTGCGTGCGATGGCCGGCGGTGTGGCCGCGGACATTGAGCTTTCCCAGTGGTTCTTGCTGGTCGCAGCGTTCGGCTCGCTGTTTATGGCGGCGGGTAAGCGCTACGCGGAGCTGAAGCTCTCGCTGCGTTCCGGTGCCAAAATCCGCAAGTCCCTCGAAAGCTATACGCCGACCTACCTGCGCTTCGTGTGGACGCTGGCCGCGACTTCCGTGGTGCTGTGTTACGCGCTGTGGGGCTTTGACCTCTCGCAGACCGTCGATGGGGCAGCGGCCGTGTGGTACCAGGTGTCCATGGTTCCGTTTACCGTGGCGATCCTTCGCTACGCGGCGGACGTGGACCGTGGTGAAGGCGGTGCGCCGGACGAGATCGCACTGTCTGACCGCACCCTGCAGATTCTCGCTGTGGCATGGTTGGCTACGATCGCCATCGCTGTCTACGTGGTTCCTGCCCTAAATTAATCAAAGCGTGACCTTTTCTTAGAGGTCGTTTTTGTTGTTGTGACCTGCGCCGTCTTCGGATTCTCCGGAGGCGGTTTCTTATGTCTATCTTAGCGGCTGGTTGATTAGGTAACTTTTTGGTAACGTAATCAGCCGTTCATTGATGTGTAGAGAGAAGATCATATGACTACTTCGTCTAGGAAGCTTGGAGCACCCAAGAAGCTGGTGTCCCTGCTGCTCGCGTTAGCGACTGCTCTGGGAATGGCTGTGGTGTCCGCTCCGGCTGCCTCCGCTGACAATCGCGGTTGGCTGCGTCCGGGCTGTTCATGGGATGCATACAAGTTCTTTGTGCAGTACTGCAAAGTGTGGTCCCCTGCCATGAATCAAAATATTAAGGTGCAGATCAAGCCTGCCGCCCGTGGCGGCAATGCTGGTCTTTACCTGCTGGACGGACTGCGCGCCCGCGATGACTGGAACGCGTGGACGTGGGACGGCGGAGCCCCGAAGAAGTTCGTGAACGATGACGTGACCCTGGTCATGCCAGTGGGCGGACAGGCACAGTTCTACGCGGACTGGATTGGTCCGTGGAACGGCACCAACGGTCCAAGCAAGCCTCGTTGGGAGACCTTCCTGACCCGCGAACTGCCGGGATACCTGCAGCGTAACTTCGGCGTCTCTCGCACCAACAACGGCATCGTTGGTCTGTCTATGGGCGGAACCGCTGCCATGAACTTGGCTGCATATCACCGCGACCAGTTCAAGCATGTCACCTCGATGTCTGGCTACCTGAACCCCACCTGGCCAGGCATGTACTTGGGCATCCAGGCGGCAATGCTGGATTCCGGCGGCCCGGGTGCGCAGATCTGGAACATGTGGGGCGGCCCGCTGGACCCACTGCGCTGGCGCAATGACCCAACCATTCAGGCAGCAACCGGCCGATTTGCCGGCATGCCGATGTACATCTCTTCTGCTGCTGGCATCACCGGCACCCGAGAGAACTTCTTGGCTGACCCTATCGGTGTGACCTCCGGTGTGCTGCTGGAGTGGCTGTCCCGCACCTCCACTGCCAAGTTTGAGCTGGCGGTCCGCGCTGGTGGCGCCAACCCCGTGGTGAGCTACCCTATCGTGGGTATTCACTCCTGGAGCTACTGGAGCGATGAGCTGTCCAAGGCTCGCCCAATGATCAAGGGAACCCTCCGCGCTTCCTAGTTTTTGGATCTGGGTCTCAGGGTAGAGATCTGCAGACCTTGAGAAAATGCCGACTGACCGCATGGTCGGTCGGCATTTTTCGTGGCTGTGGGAAGGTTAGGGAGTGGGGATGTTAACTAACTGTGAGAAACAGTTCCTAATGTTTGACCCCGCTAAGCACTTTGCTAGACTAACCTTAAACTTAACCTTGAGGTTTCCGGTGTGTTGCGCCAACAAAAGTACGTTTGCTTGCCATAATGGCTAGCGTTACACGCCGAGAGTTGTAGTCGGAGCAGGCGGGGAACCTGTTCCGGTGGCAGCGAATCGTTAGTTAGTGCTGGGTGTGAGTGGTTGTATGCATCACTTTTCACGCGATGTAACCAGCGCACTCGTCCGCATTATGTAACGATTTCATATATTCATCACGTTTTAACGCTTGTAAAACTGACGCTCAGAAGGAAGACCGAACATGCGCTTTGCCGCGATCCTTTCCCGCCGCACCCGCACCGCTGGGATGCGTAATGGCCGCCGCAAGCCGGTAGCCGCACTGGCCCTGCCCGTCGCCGCAGCACTGGCCCTGCCACTGCTTCCAGCAGTCGGCGGCCAGCCGGTACTACCTTCCGCTCAGGCGCAGGGCCTGAGCAGCAACCTGGGCCCAGGCTTCGACACTGACTACCTCAAGCCAGACTCCATCCCAGACCGCACCCCAATTGACGTCACCGAGCAAGTTCTCGACGGCCTGCCAGAGGGCGTGTCCGTGGACCGCGTGGAGTGGATCACCGACCGCTGGGCAAACGTCTTCATCAACTCCGCAGCCATGCCTGGCGAGCCAATCAAGGTGCAGATCCTCCTGGCTCGCGACTGGTACTCCAACCCAAGCAAGACCTACCCATCCGTATGGGCGTTGGACGGCCTGCGCGCCCGCGATGACGAGTCCGGTTGGACCCTAGAGACCAACATCGCCGCTTACTACGCAGACAAGAACGTCAACGTAGTCATGCCAGTCGGCGGCGAGTCCTCTTTCTACTCCGACTGGCAGGAGCCAGACAAGGGCAAGCACTACAAGTGGGAAACCTTCCTGACCCAGGAACTCCCAGCCGTGCTGCGCGAAGGATGGCGCTCCACTGACAAGCGTGCAGTGGTTGGCCTGTCCATGGGCGGAACCGCCGCGATGAACCTCGCCGAGCGCCACCCAAGCTTGTTCGACTTCGTGGGATCCTTCTCCGGCTACCTAGACACCACCTCCTACGGCATGCCGCAGGCAATCGGTGCAGCCACCCTGGATGCCGGTGGCTACGATGCCCAGAAGATGTGGGGCCCTTACGGCTCCCAGGGATGGATTGATCACGATCCAAAGCTTGGCGTCGAAAATCTGAAGGACATGTCCGTCTACGTCTCCTCCGGAAACGGCAACGCTGGACCATTCGACCGTCCCGGCCCGCTGCCTGGCATGCCTGACAACTACGCCGGCATGGGCCTGGAGGTCATGTCCCGAATGACCACCGAGACCTTCCTGCGCTACGCCAAGCAGAAGAACGTGGACGTCACCGCAGCATTCCGTCCATCCGGCACCCACTCCTGGCCATACTGGCAGTTCGAGATGACTCAGGCATGGCCGCGCATCGCCGATGCCTTGGGCGTGCCACAGGAAGACCGCAGCACCGAATGTTCTGCGAAGGGTGCTATTGGCGCTGGTCTGAGAAAGGTTCCGCAGCTGGGCGCATGTACCTCCAACGAGTACAACGGCCCACGTGGTGGCAAGATTCAGGACTTCCGCGGCGGACGCGCGTACTGGTCTCAGGCCACCGGTGCTCACTACCTGTGGGGTCGCATCGGCGCCCGTTACTCCGAGATGGGCGGACCGACCTCCTGGCTTGGCTACCCACGATCTGAGGAAATTCAGGTTCCAGGCCGTAACGGCTACTACGTGAGGTTTGAAAACGGCAACATCTACTGGAACGCCAACACCGGCGCCTACGCAGTCAGCAAGGACATCATGGCTGTCTGGGAGACGGTCGACTACGAAGGTGGCAAGCTGGGCTACCCAATCGCCCAGGATCAGCCAATCGAAGGCAAGGGCGTGCAGCAGAAGTTCCAGAACGGTGTCATCGCCCTGGGAACCGACGGAAAGGGCAACTACGTCCAAGGCGAGATCGCCAAGAAGTACATGGAACTGGGCGGACTGAACTCCGCACTGGGCGTGCCAACCTCCGGCGAGCTCGATGCGCAGGGCGGAAAATTCTCCAACTTCACCGGCGGCGCCATCTACTGGAGCGCTACTACCGGCGCGCACGTGATCTACAACGGAAAGATCCGCGATGCATGGGCGCAGGAAAAGTGGGAGCAGGGCAAGTACGGCTTCCCAATCTCCGACCAGACCGCAATCCCTGCCGGTGGCAACGAGGTCAAGTTCCAGCACGGCGTGATCCGCGAGGTCAACGGCCAGGTTCAGAAGACCCTCAACTAGTAGTCACCACCGCTGGCGCGCCTGAACTGAAGCGCGACAGGCTTGCATGACCCCGAGCGTCAGCTTCTTTTCACGAAGGGAAGCTGGCGCTTGGTTTTTACTCCAATCCCTCCAAAGATCCCTCGGGAGAGCACGTGAATACTGTCCGACAGTCCACCGCACCATCCACTCGCAATGACTCGGTGTCCGCACCCCGGTCGCGCCGTTCCTGGCGGCTGGCACTCGTCGCCGTGACCACCCCTGTCCTGCTGGCTGCCACCGCCGCCTGCGGTGATGATTCCACCGTGGACAACTCCGAGCAGGCCACCAACACCGGCGTGCCCAGCGTGAGCTCCAGCGCCTCCCCAGAATCTCACGCTCCAGAGTCCTCCTCCAGCGCCGCTGCTCCAGCTCCCGAAGCGGGTAACTCCGCCCCGGATGCCAATGACTCCGGTGCGGAAGAAGTGGACCAAGTCCCCGCAGGCACGGGCCGCAGCGAAGAGGACCAGAAGTACCTCGAAGAGCTGAAGAATAATGACATCGACCTCTCCAAGGTGGACGGTGCCTCCGATCCAGGCGGCGTGGAAGACCAGCTCATCGCCGCAGGCCGCGGCTACTGCACGGCTAAGGCAGAAGACCGCCCAGACGTCTTCACCGCGCTGGCAGCAGGGCAGCTGCAGACCCAGGGCATCGTAGACAAGGATCCGCAGGAGATCGAAAAGGTCATCGTGGATGCCGCAGACTCCGCGTACTGCAGCTAGATCACATCCGATTCACCCCGGCCACAACCGGGACTAAGGACAATCACCCATCATGCGTAAGCTCCTCACAGTGATCGCTGTGATCATCATTTTGCTGGCCATCGTTGTTGGCGTCGGACAATGGATGAACTCCAACAACAACGGACCGAACAACCCCATCCCCGGTGCGCCCAACGGCGGCACGGAAGAAACCGAGGCGCAAAACCCACCCGGATGTTCGGCCTACGAGTTCATCTCCGCGCCCGGAACCTGGGAATCCAGCGCCATGGATGACCCGATGGATCCCACGGCCAACCCGCGCTCGCTGATGCTCTCCGTGACCAACCCGTTGAAGGAGCAGCTGCCGGACGACCAGGTCAAGGTGTGGACGCTGCCGTACACCGCGGAGTTCCGCAATGTCAACGCGATGCAGGAGATGTCCTACGACGATTCTCGCCGCGAAGGCTTTGACCGCATGGCCGCCGAGCTGCGCGCGACCCACGAGGCGTGCCCTGCCACCAAGTTCATCATCTCCGGCTTCAGCCAGGGTGCGGTGCTCTCCGGTGACATGGCCGCTGAGATCGGTAACGGTCGCGGGCCTGTTCCTGCGTCTTCCGTGGCCGGTGTTGCTTTGATTGCCGACGGCAGGTTCGAGCGTGACAAGGGCAATTTCATTGGCAACACCAATAACACCGGCGTGGGTGCGGAGATTTCCCTCAACATCGTCAATGGTTTGGTCCAGCCGATTGTTCCCGGGGCGACGATGCGCGGCCCGCGCCCGGATGGCTTCGGCGAGCTGAGCGACCGAGTGAACAACTTCTGCGCGCCGGGGGACATGATCTGCGATTCGCCACGCGACTTCGGAAATGCGCTGCAGCGAGCCCGCGAGCTGGTGGGCGATAACGCGGCGCACGCGCTGTATGCCTCTAACCCGAACGTGATTCCGGGGCAGACGGTTCCGCAGTGGATTGTGGATTGGGCGCGAGGAATCGTCACGGCTGGCTAGCCGGAATGGTCGAACTCGGCCAGTAGTTGTGATCTACTAACTAACTAGAAGCGTGAACGCATTCGGATGGGGTAAACCCTCGTCCGGATGCACCACGAGTTGGCACCCCAAGCACCACTAACAAGCACTCCGTTTTACCCACCTACTAGCAGGAAGTTCCAGTATGGATATCAATGCGGCAATGTCCCAGTTCTTCGACGAGCAAGGCAAGATCAACGTGCCGGAGCAGCTGACGCTGTCCGGCATGTGCGAGATGCTCTACACCATGGCGCAGATGGAAGGCGTCACGGAAGAGACTCTGATTCGCTACTGGGACTTCAGCCAGTCCCGTGAGGGGCAGGTCCATGAGATCACTCGTGCGCAGGTCAACACCCGCATCAAGGCCGTGTGCGTGCGCCTGCAGCAGGTGGCGCAGCCGGGGGACCGCGTGGCCATTCTGGCCAACAACTCACCGGAGTACCTCTATGCGTTCCTGGGCGCCATGTACGCCAAGATGGTGCCAGTCCCGCTGTACGATCCGAACGAGCCGGGCCACACCGGCCACCTGAGCGCGGTGCTGGGTTCCTCCGAGCCCACCGTGGTTCTCACCAACAAGCAGTCCGCGGCCGCTGTGCGCAAGCACTTCGCGTCCACCCCAGCAGCAGAGCGCCCTCGCGTGCTGACCGTGGATGCGCTGCCGGATTCCCTGGCTGACGAGTGGGTGAACCCGATGATGGCGATCATGGCGGATCCGTCCTTAGCGCCAAAGTCCTCGGACGAGGCTTTCCTGCAGTACACCTCCGGATCTACTCGTACCCCAGCCGGCGTGATCCTGACCCACAAGTCCATCGTGACCAACGTGCTGCAGATCTTCTCTGCTGTCAACCTGCAGTCTCCGATGCGCTTGGCCACGTGGTTGCCGCTGCACCATGACATGGGCATCATCTTGGCGGCCTTCGTGGTGCTGCTGGGAGTTCCGTTTGAGTTGATGAGCCCTCGCGATTTCATCCAGGACCCAGCACGCTGGGTGCGCCAGATGAGCAAGCGCAATGATGAGGAAAACCTTTACACCGTGGTGCCTAACTTCGCCATGGAGCTGGCAGCACGTTACGCCAATCCGGAGGATGTCGCGGAGCTCAAGGACCTGGATCTCAGCCGCGTAGACGGTGTGATCAACGGCTCCGAGCCCGTATCCAAGGCAGCCGTGGATAAGTTCATGGAACTGTTCGGCAACTACGGCCTCAAGCGCGAGGCAATGCGCCCTTCTTACGGCCTAGCAGAGGCCACTCTCTTGGTGACCACTCCGCACATTGGCGAGCGCCCTGTCACCCGCTGGTTGGGCCGCGATGCGCTGGCAGCTGGTACTGCGGAGATCGTGGAAGCAGACGGAGAAAACGCAGTGCCACTGATGTCCGTGGGCCAGGTGTGTGCACCGCAGGTTTTGGCCATTGTGGACACGGAAACCGGCCAGGAGCTGGAAGATGGCAACGTCGGTGAAATCTGGGTGCACGGCGATAACATGGCTGCTGGCTACCTGAACCGCGAAGAGGAAACCAAGGAGACCTTCCGTAATGAGCTGCCGAAGGGCAAGCGACTGGCGGAAAACTCCCGCGCGTATGGAGCCCCAGAAGATAACTGGATGCGCACCGGTGACCTCGCCGTGATTGTGGACGAGAACGTGTTCATTACCGGCCGCCTCAAGGACCTCATCATCGTGGCCGGCCGCAACCACTACCCGCAGGACATCGAGGCCACGGCGGAAGAGGCCACTAAGCAGATCGCGCCGGGCGTGCTGGCTGCGTTCTCCATCAGCACCGACGATGTCGAAGGCCTGGTGATCATCGCCGAGCGCGATCCGGAGGCCGACGAGTCCGGGGACGCACAGGCCATCGATGCCGTGCGCGCCGCCGTCACGAAGAAGCACGGCGTGCAGCCAGCTGATGTGCGCATCATTGGCGTTGGAGAAATTCCCCGCTCCTCGGCACACAAGATTGCCCGCCGCGTGGCCGCGAAGGCTTACAACGAGGGTGTGTTCAACTAAAGCTGTCTCGCTGCGCACTACGATGTAGCGTGGCAACCGCTAAAAAACGATAGTTTCCCTGTGGCCTGAAAGACACGGCTCGCACACCAGCGATCATGAGATCTTTTGAGCCTCGTCAGCGGGGCGTTCTGATCCCGACACCCAAAAATAAGATCGACGACCCGCGATCACCGCGAAGGAAGGAATTGGTCCGCATGGCAGATAGCAGCGTGACTCCACGTCCCACGACAGTTCAGCAGATGCGCGAATGGCTGCGGAACTGGGTGGCGGAGACCACTGGACTGCCTGCTGATCAGATCACTGATGACCGCGCGATGGAGGAGTTTGGGCTTTCCTCTCGCGATGTCGTGGTGCTTTCGGGTGATCTGGAACGCCTGATGGGCGTGTCTCTGGACGCGACCGTGGCGTATGAGTTCAACACGATCAATGCGCTGTCTGACTTCGTGATCAACGGCCGTCAGCGTCCCACTGCCTCTACTGGTCAACGTTCGCACTCCGGCGCGCAGCTGAGCCCGGAGGATCGCGACGTAGCGATCGTGGGCATCGCGGGCCGGTACCCGGGAGCAAACAGTGCACGCGAGATGTGGGACATGTTCGTGGGTTACAAGTCCGGCGTGGGCGAGCTACCTGCCGGCCGTTGGTCGGAGTATGCCAACGATGAAGAGATGGTTCGTCGCATGGACGAGGCCGTCCTGACCGGCGGTTACATCGAGGACATCGCTTCTTTCGATGCGGAGTTCTTTGGCTTGTCGCCGTTGGAGGCCGCGAACATGGACCCGCAGCAGCGTATGACGCTGCAGCTGACGTGGGAGGCGCTGGAGGACGCGGGGATTCCTGCGAACACCTTGCGCGGCCTTCCCGTGGGCGTGTTCATGGGTACCACCAACAACGATTACGCCATGTTGATCAGTGCGGATCCCAAGGAAGCGCACCCGTATTCTCTGACGGGCAATTCCTCGTCCATCATCGCCAACCGCATCTCATATGCCTTTGATTTCCGTGGCCCGTCCGTGGCGCTGGACACGGCGTGTTCTTCTTCCTTGGTGGCCATCCACCAGGCAGTTCGTTCTTTGCGCGATGGTGATTCTTCCGTGGCGATCGCCGGCGGCGTGAACCTGCTGGCCAGTCCTTTTGCCACGGTTGCATTCTCTGAATTGGGCGTGCTGAGCCCCACGGGTGGCATCCGCGCTTTCTCCGAGGATGCGGACGGCATCGTTCGTTCGGATGGTGCTGGTGTGATCGTGCTCAAGCGTCTTTCGGATGCTCGACGCCAAGGCGATCACGTCCTGGCAGTGATCAAGGGCTCTGCAGTCAATTCCGATGGACGTTCCAATGGCCTGACCGCGCCTAATCCTGATGCCCAGGTAGATGTTCTGCACGCAGCGTATAACGATGCGGGAATCGATCCCACGCTGGTGGATTACGTGGAAGCCCACGGCACGGGCACCATTCTCGGTGATCCGATCGAGGCCACCGCACTCGGCGCCGTGCTGGGCGAGGGGCGCGATGCCGCCTCGCCCACACTGCTGGGCTCCGCCAAGACCAACTTCGGGCATACGGAAGCCGCTGCGGGCGTGGCCGGAGTGATCAAGGTGGCCATGGCGATGCGCGAGGGCATGCTGCCGCCGTCCTTGAACTACACGGGCCCCAATCCGTACATTGATTTCGACCGCACCCGCTTGGAAGTAGTCGAGGACGGCCGCGAATGGCCGGAGTACTCCGGCCGAGCCGTTGCGGGTGTGTCCGGCTTCGGCTTCGGTGGTACGAATGCGCACGTGGTGCTGGCCGCCCCGGATGATGCTGATGCCAATGGGCAAGCCCACGCGCAGGATCAGGATGAGACCGCCACCGCTCCCGTGGGTTTGGATACCGCGGATTCGGCGGGCGTGGAGCCCACCTACCTGTTGCCGGTGAGCGGACTATTGCCGTCCCGGCGTCGGGCTGCAGCCACTGACCTGGTGGCGTGGCTGGAGGAAAAGAAAAACAGCAACCCACAACCAGCGCTTGCGGACGTGGCCCGCGCCCTGGCCGGGCGCAACCACGGCCGCTCCCGCGGCGTGGCCCTGGCGAAGACCTGGGACGAAGCACTCGACGGACTGCAGCGCATCGCGGACGGCAAGCAGACGGGACAAACCAAGTCCGCGGACTCGCCGAACGCTCTGGGCTCCGTGTGGGTCTACTCCGGCTTCGGCTCCCAGCACCGCAAGATGGGCAAGGACCTCTACGAGCTCTCGCCTTTGTTCGCGCAGCGTCTGCAGGATATCGACGCGGTTGTCCAGCAGGAATCGGGCTGGTCGATCGTGGAGAAGATCCTCGATGACGAGCAGAACTTTGACTTGGAATCCGCGCAGGTGGGTATCACCTGCCTCCAGATCGCGTTGACGGATCTGCTGCGCCACCTCGGCGCGCGTCCTGCGGCTGTGGTGGGGCAGTCCATGGGCGAGATCGCTGCGGCCTATGCCGTGGGTGGTCTGAGCATGTCCGATGCCGTGCGCATCGCCTCCCACCGCTCCCGCCTGATGGGTGAGGGCGAGCAGCTGCTGCCAGAGGACAAGCAGGGCGCGATGGCCGTGGTGGAATTCGGTGCGGACGAGCTGGCCAAGTTCACCGAGAGCCACCCAGAGTTCTCTGCCGTGGAGCCTGCGGTGTTCGCCGCGCCGGGCATGACCACCGTCGGTGGCCCGCGCGAGCCGGTGAGCAAACTGGTGGAGCACCTCGAGGGCGAGGGCAAGTTCGCTCGTCTGTTGGACGTCAAGGGTGCGGGTCACACCTCGATGTTGGACCCGATCCTGGGCGAACTGCACTTCGAGATCTCCGACATCGAGCCGCAGCCGATTTCCGTGCCGCTGTACTCCACGGTCGATCGCGGCCGGGTTTATCAGCCGGGTGAGACACTGCACGATGCCGAGTACTTCGTGCGATGCACCCGCCAGCCGGTGTGGTTCTCTGAGGCCTCGGGCAAGCAGTTTGACGACGGTTACCGCACCTTCGTGGAGTTCGCTCCCAACCCCGTGGCGCTGATGCCGCTGATGAACAACGCGTTCGCCCACAACGCGGGTGAGTCCAAGCTGCTGTTTGCGCTCAAGCGGAAAGAGCCGGTCTCCGATACCGTCAGCAACCTGCTGGCCGAGCTCTACGTGCAGGGTCAGGACATCGATCTCAAGGCGCTAGTGGGCACCGGCGAGTCCGCCGACGTGCCGGGCGTGCGGTGGAACAGCAACGCGTACTGGACCAATGCACGTCCTTCGTCTGGTACCTCCGTGGATCTTCCCGGTACTCGCGTGAACCTGCCGGGCGGATCCATCGCGTACTCCGTGTCTGCGGACATCGTTCCCTCGATGCTGGCGCTGAGTGAGGCGATTGCCTCGGACCTGGATTCCTCCGCCGCGGTGGTGGCATCCCAGGAGCATTCCCCGTTGTTGACCTCGGGGAAGCTGACCGCTGTGGTGTCCAAGTCCTTGGGTGGTTGGGCCGTCAATATTCACGACGCCGAGTCCTCCGCCATGCCCCTTCTGGGCGAGGCTTTCATCTCTACCTCTTTGCGCGACGCCGCCCTCGATGCCGTCTCCGGTGCAGCTAGTGCTACAGGTGCAGGATCCGCTGCGGGTAACGTATCCACCGGTGCAGCAGAATCCACGAACAAGGGCGCGAACGCCAACCGTCTGCCGGAAGTGGATGCAGATGCGCAGCGATGGAACCCAGACTCCGGACAGAGCGTCTCGGATCGCCTGCGGGAGATCGTCGGCGAGGCCATGGGCTATGACGTGGAGGATCTGCCCGGCGAACTGCCGCTGATAGATCTAGGTCTGGACTCCCTGATGGGTATGCGCATCAAGAACCGCGTGGAATACGATTTCGATATTCCTCCGCTGCAGGTCCAGGCGCTGCGTGACGGTTCCGTGGACGATGTGGTTGCCATTGTGGAGCAGATGGTTGACGAACGGTATTCGGCGGGCACAGGCGTAACTACCGAGGCCGAACTCGAAGGCGCTCCGCACGCAGCGGCTGCTGAGTCCGCTGAGACTACCGAGTCCTCCACGTCGCCGGACGCCTCTGAAGAAACCACGGATTACACCGCCACCGCGGGCGGAGTGGCTCCGCGTGATGCCTCCGAGCGCATGGTGTTCGCTACCTGGGCAAAGATAACCGGCAAGGCTGCCGGAGGTGTCACCTCCGAGCTGCCAGATATCAGCCAAGAGCAGGCAGAGGCACTGGCCTCACGCCTGTCCGAGCGCTCCGGCGCCACAATCGAAGCTGCTGATGTTCTGTCCGCCACCACCCTGGAGCCACTGAGTGACAAGGTCCGCGAGGAGTTGGAAGCCGAGGTAGAAGGCAATATCCGCGTGCTGCGCGGACGCTCCGCAGAGGCTGACGAAGCAGGCATCTCCTCGGTGTTCATGTTCCATCCCGCCGGTGGATCCTCCGTGGTCTACCAGCCGCTGGTGAGACGACTAGCTGAGAACATGCCAGTGTTTGGCGTCGAACGACTCGAAGGACCGCTGGCCGAGCGCGCCGAGGCCTACCTCGACGAAATCATCGAACTGTCCGGTGGCCTACCCATCGTGCTCGGTGGATGGAGCTTCGGTGGCGCCTTGGCTTACGAAGTCGCCGCGCAGCTGGAGAAGCGTGCCGCAGCAGGGGAGAAGACCGCAGAAGTGCAGCGCATCGTCCTGCTGGACACCGTGCAGCCGAAGAACCCCGCGCAAGATACCGCCGAGGAAATGCACGCCCGTTGGGATCGCTACGCGGACTTTGCGCAGCGCACCTATGGGCTGCCCCTCGAGGTTCCCCATGACTTGCTCGACGAAAAGGGCGAAGACGTCATGATGGAAATGTTCCAGGACATGCTGGCCTCCCCAGCCCTGGCGCAGATGGGGCTGCCCGCCGGTGTGCTCGAACATCAGCGCGCCAGCTTCGTGGACAATCGCATCCTGGAATCCCTGAGCTTTGCCCAGTGGTCTGAGGTCAACGTTCCCGTGACGCTGTTCCGCTCCGAGCGGATGCACGATGGAGCCATCGAGCTGGAGCCGGCCTATATCGAGGTTGCTCCGGACGGCGGATGGGGACAGATCGTCGCAGACCTGGAAATCGTGCAACTCCGTGGCGATCACCTCGCTATCGTGGATGAACCAGAGATCGCCACCGTGGGTGCGGTGATCAGTAAGCACCTGCAGGAAGACGCGCAGAATAGGACGTAGTTGGCGTCGGAAAAAACACCGATTCCATCCGCGTCCGTGCGCCCACCAGCCCGCACCTAGACAAGACCGACGAGAAGGAAGCCCCAAGCACCGTGACTGACACCACAGCAACGACGGCGGAAAAGCTCGAAGAGCTGGGTCGACGCCTCGAAAAGGCCCAAGACCCCGGCTCGGAGAATGCGAAGGCCAAGCGCGACGAAGCTGGCCTGACCACGCCGCGCCAGCGCATCGACGCGCTGCTAGACGAGGGCACCTTCATCGAAATTGGCGCGCTGGGGCGTACCCCGGGAGACCCGAACGCGCCCTACGGCGACGGCGTGGTGACCGGATACGGCCAGATCAACGGCCGGACCGTGGCCATTTATGCGCACGATAAGACTGTCTACGGCGGTTCGGTGGGCGAGACCTTCGGCAAGAAGGTCGTGGAGATCATGGACATGGCCCAGCGCATCGGCTGCCCCATGATTGGCATCAATGATTCCGGTGGCGCGCGTATTCAGGACGCAGTGACGTCCCTGGCGATGTACTCCGAAATCGCCCGACGTCAGCTGCCCCTGTCCGGCCAGAGCCCCCAGATTTCCATTCTGCTGGGCCCGTCTGCCGGTGGTGCGGTGTACGCGCCCGTGACCACGGACTTCCTGGTAGCAGTGGATAAACGCACGCAGATGTTCGTCACGGGCCCCGCCGTGATTGAGTCCGTGACTGGCGAGAAGGTCTCCCACGAAGAGCTCGGTGGCGCTCACGCGCAGGCCCGCAACGGCAACATTTCCTACGTGGCACCCAGCGAGGAAGAGGCGTTCAACTACGTCAAGGACCTCATGGAGTTCCTGCCGATGAGCGTTTACGACGAGACACCAAAGTTCTGGGCGCCCTCCGATGACCCTACCGAGCGCGACGAAGAGCTCTCCAGCGTGATCCCCGATGATCCGAACGCGGGATACGACATGATGGAAGTCCTCACGCGTATCTTCGATGACGAAAACGTGCTGGAAGTCCAGGACGAGTACGGACAGAACGTGTTCACGGGATTCGCTCGCGTGGATGGGCAGGCCGTGGGCGTGGTGGCCAACCAGCCGATGGTGCTTGCCGGATGTCTCGACGCAGACGCCGCGGACAAGTCTGCGCGATTCATTCGTATCTGCAACGCGTACAACATTCCGCTGGTCTTCGTGGTGGACACCCCGGGCTACCTGCCTGGCGTGGAGCAGGAGAAGGCGGGATTGATTCACCGTGGCGCGAAGCTGGGCTTTGCCATGGTGGAGGCCTCCGTGCCGAAGGTGACTGTGGTGGTGCGCAAGGCCTTCGGTGGCGGTTATGCGGTGATGGGTTCCAAGAATCTCGGCGCCGATGTGAATCTGGCGTGGCCAACCGCGCAGATCGCCGTGATGGGCGCGGAGGCTGCCGTGGTGATGATGCAGGGCAAGCAGCTGGCGGCCATGCCCGAAGAGCAGCGCCCCATGGCCAAAAAGATGTTCATGGACTTCTACAATGCCAACATGACCAGCCCATACGTGGCTGCAGAGCGTGGTTACATCGACGCGGTGATCGAGCCGTCCGAGACCCGCCTGCGCTTGCGGCAGTCCATGCGCCAGCTGCGCAACAAGAACTTGCTGGAGCCGGAGAAGAAGCACACCATCATGCCGATGTA
Source organism: Corynebacterium sp. ED61 (assembly GCF_015233855.1). Lineage (NCBI taxonomy): Bacteria > Bacillati > Actinomycetota > Actinomycetes > Mycobacteriales > Corynebacteriaceae > Corynebacterium > Corynebacterium sp. ED61. The sequence continues at coordinate 50,660 of NZ_JADGIT010000004.1, forward strand.
GCCAGGTCTGAAATCCGCCAGGACGGTGTGCTTCTTGGCAGTAACACTTTTCTGGGCAAAAACGTTATATGCATAGTAGTTCGTTCGACGTTTGAACAAGGAAAAATTTGTGGCTATTGGAATTCCCAGTATCTCGTCTGTCCTCAACCGCGCTAAGAAGGCGGTGTATACAGCCGAAGGTCTAGCACTGGACGTCGCGACAGTCTCTACCGGAATCTGGGGAGTGCTGCGCTCCGGCGTAGTGGTGCAGGGCACGGGTCTGTGGGGGAAGATTGTGCTGGGGGGTGGCATCGCGAAGTATGGCTTCACTTGCGGTCGCCAGGTCTGGTACGCGGCCTATGCGGAGCCAAACCGCACGGCGATTATCGATGACATGGGTGAGATCACCTACCGCGGGCTTCGCGATGACGCGCAAGCTTTGGCACGTGTATTTCAGTCTAAGGGTATTGGCAAAAAAGGTCGTGTGGGCGTGATGGCCCGCAACTCTCGCGTCATCCCAATGGTCCTGGCCGCCAAGGCCTACTCGGGGGCGTCCATCTACTTGCTGAATGTGGCGAGTTCGCCTTCTCAGCTGCAGGAATTGATCCGCGAGCACCATCTGGATGCAGTCTTCGTGGATGAGGAATTTGGCCAGCATCTGCCCGCGGAATGGAATGAGTGTGAGGTCTTCATCGCACACGCTGAAGACCTGCAGAATCCGCAGGGCGCCAACCCGCAGTGGAAGAGCTTTCAGCAGCTGATCGATACTGCTCCAAGCAAGAAGGAAGAAAAGCTTCCGTTCCGCCCGCACCAGGGCAGCATCGTGATCATGAGCTCTGGCACCTCGGGCACGCCGAAGGGCGTACGCCATCGTGAGCCCCTAGTGCCGATCCCGCTCATCTCCATCATCCCGCGCATCGGATGGAAGGCGAATCTGACTGTGCAGCAGACCGCCTCGTTGTTCCACAGCTGGGGTTGGGCCAACGTCAACATCTTGATTGCGCACCGCTGCACGGTGATTTTCCGTCGCAAGTTCGACCCAGTACAGGCCATGGAAGACCTGCAAAACTACAAGTGCCAGGCCATCATCACCTCTCCGATCTTCATCAAGGAGCAGCTCAAGGTCGCCCAAGAGGGTAACTACGAAGTCCAGCCGCTGGAGTTCATCGTGTCCTCCGGCAACGTGATGCACGAGGATCTGGTCACCGGCCTGGTCGAGGAATTCGGTCCTGTGGTGCGAAACTTCTACGGCTCCACGGAAAACTCGGTGGCCACCATTGCCGATGCGAACGATATGGTGAATAACCCCGCCACAGTGGGCAAGCCTGTGGCGGGCGTGCGCCTGCGCATCTTGGATGAAAATGGCAAGAGCCTGGGGCCTAATCAGCCCGGCCGCATCTACTGTCGCGGTATTATGAGCATGCGTAACTACACCAACGATCGGGACAAGATGGTGGAGCAGCGTGGCCTCCTCGAGGTGGGAGACCGCGGCTACCTGGACGAGGAAGGCCGCCTCTACGTTCTAGGCCGCGCCGATGACATGATCATCGTTGGCGGCGAGAACGTTTATCCTCGCAGCGTGGAAGAGGTTCTGTTTTCCATGCCGGGTATCCGTGACCTCTACGCCAAGGGTGTTGATGACGACGACACCTTCCAGCGCATCAAGCTTTGGGTAGTCCGCGACGATTCTCCAGAAGGGGAAGCGCTGACGGAAGAGTCCATTCAGCAGTGGGTCCGAGAGAATCTCTTGGAGCCTGCGGTTCCTCGTGACGTGGTCTTCATGGTTCGTCTGCCGCGCAACCCGACCGGAAAGGTTATGCCGCGCGAATTGCCAGTGGGCTAGACCCTATTCTAATTATCGGCGGGCGAAGCGTGCGCGTACTGAGCCCGGTCCGCCGAGGGTCAGTGAGACAACAAAAGCGATCGCAAAGAGCGCGCAGAGCCATGTAATCAATGCAGGCCATCCGTGGTGGAAAAAGAATCCGGATACCCAGCCGATGAGGGACGAGCCCAAGTAGTAACTGAGAATGTACATGCTCGAGGCTTCCGCTCGATCGGAAGTAGCTGCCAGCCCCACCCACGAACTGGCAGTGGAGTGCGCCGCGAAAAACGATGCAGTAAACAGCAGCGTGCCTACTAGCGTGGCCCACAGCCACGGCGCAAGCAGCAGCGCCAGTCCCGCGATGGCGATGAGTAGGGACCATGTGAGCACCGCGCCTCGGCCGAACTTCTCGATGTAAGTTCCAGCACGCGCAGATGACCACGTGCCGGACAAGTACATGATGAAAACGAAGGCGGCCAGCGATGCGGGAAGCCCGAATTCACTGATCAGGCGAAACCCCAGGAAGTTGTAGAGCGAGACGAATGCGCCCATCATCAGAAAGGGCAGAAGAAAGAGCTTGAGCAACGAGTGGTTGCGCAAATGCCCGCCTAGGGCGGAAAGCTCATGCGAGAAGGTGATCTGCTTCGGATGAAAGCTGCGTTGAGCTGGTAGCACGACGGCCGTCAGGATCGCGGTGAGGAAAGCGAATATAGCGCCCGTGAATACTGCTCCGCGCCATTCGAAAAACTCCAGCGCGGTTCCTGGAATGAGGCGGCCGATGAGCCCGCCCAGTGTATTGCCCGCGATATAGAAGCCCATCACTTTGGACAGGTGCTTCGAACTGATTTCCTCAGACAAATAGGCCATGGCCACTGCAGGCACGCCTGCGATCGCCAAGCCTTGAACCGCACGAACAGCGATGAGTGAGCCTATCGATGGCAGGAATGCCAACAGCAGAGAAATCAGCGTGGCCACCAGCACAGAAATTTGAATGACCCGGCGCCTACCGAAGCGCTCGCTGATGATGCTGGTGGGAATCACGGCGACGGCCAATGCACCGGTGGTGGCGCTGACCGTTAGTGCTGCAAGGGTGGGGTTGATGCCAAAGGACTCGGTCAAATTCGGCAGTACTGCTTGCGTCGCATATAAGGCGTTGTATGAGGCCAGCCCGGCACACAGCGCACCAACCATCGCCCGACGATAACCTGGATCCTCCGGGGTCAAGCCATCGGCGGGCGAGAAGTCTGGGGAAGTCTCTTGCGCTGAGTGCGAAGTCATACGTTCCATTGTGAAGGACGGCGATAGTTTCTATAAATGCAACGATCGTGTCTACATGTCCCGATCTCTGCAATAATATTGCCCATGAAAGAACTGAGGTGGTTCCTCGACTTGGCGGAGACCCAAAACATGGTCGATTCCTCCGTCAAGCTGGGCGTGAGCCAGTCTGCACTCTCCCGAAGGCTCGCGGCACTGGAAAGCGAAGTGGGAGCGCCGTTGTTTGATCGGCACGGCAGGCACCTATCGATCAACGAGTGCGGCAAAACGCTAGCCAAAAGTGCGACCGAGGCCACCGGAGTGTGGCAACGCGGAGTGGAGGAAGTCCATCGGCTGATGGACCCAGAGCGTGGAACCGTGCGCCTGGATTTCATGCACTCGTTGGGAACGTGGCTGGTGCCGGATTTGGTGCGCTCCTACCGGGAAGATCACCCTCATGTGACATTCCAGTTGGTCCAAGGTGCGGCACAGACTCTCATCGACCACGTCTTAGCAGGAGAGGCTGACGTGGCGCTGGTGGGGCCCAAGCCCACGGCGTTCGTGGAATCAGGGGAGCTGGGGTGGAAGCAGCTCGCCACACAGCGGCTCGCGCTTGCCGTTCCGGCGCAGCACATGTGGGCGGATCGCGAAAGCATCAACTTGAGCGAGGCCGCAGACGAAGACTTTGTGGCAATGCTGCCGGGCTATGGCACTCGCATGTTGCTGGATGAGCTCACTGCGCGCGCCGGGTTCCGCCCCCACCTGGTGTTCGAATCTATGGAGCTGACCACCTTAGCGGGGCTCGTTTCTGCCGGGCTGGGCGTGGCCTTGCTTCCGCTGGGTGATCCGAACATCGTGACCCCAGGAATGCACCTGATTCCGCTGCGAGAAAAGCGGGAGCGGGAATTGGGGATGGTGTGGAAAGCGAAAACCTCAGCTGCGCTAGCAGCCGAGGCGTTTCGAGACTTTGTGTCCGAGAGGGCAGAGGTCTAGAGAGCTCTACTCATCCCTCGGAGTGACCCCCAGAGAATTCACCGGACCATCCACCGGGGGCCAGCGGAATAACTAGGCGCCGATGGTGCCCATGTCATCCTTCCATGCCACCACGGTGGCAGGGCGAGCGAGGGAATCGCCACCATCTGGCCAGTGGGAAGAGGTGTTTTCCACGGTTGCTTCGTCGTCTTCACCCGGGTGCTGGACGTTGACCAGGACGCGCTTTTCGAAGACCAGCGGGCCGCAGGTCTCTGCACCGGCAGGAACGGTGAGGAACTGCTTGGTCAGGCCGCGGGCATCGCCCTCGAGGGCCACGGCGAACAGGCCGTCGTTGGATTCCAGGGCGTTTCCGTCGGTGGACACCCACAGGTTGCCGAAGGAATCGAAAGTGAGGTTGTCCGGGCAGGAGATCGGGGAGACCTTAGACTTATCAAAGCCACCGAAGTAGGTCTCGGCTGCCTCTGGATCGCCACAGACCAGCAGCAGGTTCCAGGTGAACTTCTCGCCGGTGTGATCGTCATCCAGCTCCAGCACCACGCCGTTCTTGTTCTCCTGGATAGGAGCCCACTCGGCGATAGGCGCATCGTCCTTGCCTTCGCGGTTGGCGCCGCGGTACTTGTTGTTGGTCAGTGCTGCGTAGACCTTGCCGGTGGTTGGGTGCGGCTCAACGTCTTCTGGGCGGTCCATCTTGGTGGCGCCGGCCTCATCGCCCGCCAGGCGGGTGTAGATGATGACCTCTTCAGCAGACATTCCATCGATGTGAGACTCAGCGGAGCCGTCAGCCTTTACGGTGACCAGCTTCTTCCACTCGCCGTCGCCATCATAAGCGCCGTCTTCTGGCAGCTTGCCGGACTCGGAGAAGTCATCGGAGTTGCCGTTGAAGGTCGCCACGTACAGGGTGCCTTCGTCCAGGATCTTCATGTTCTCTGCGCGGTCAGCGTCCGTATTGCCGGAGCGCATCTTGCGGGAAGAGACGAACTTGTAGAGGTACTCGAAGCGGGAGTCATCGCCGGAGTACGCAATCACGGAACCGTCGCCAGTGACGTGGATGTTGGAGCCCTCGTGCTTGAAGCGGCCCAGCGCGGTGTGCTTCACCGGGGTGGACTCTGGATCCCAGGGGTTGATCTCCACCACGTAGTTGAAGCGGTTGGGCTCGTTTGGCTCCTTGCGAACGTCCCAGCGATCCTCGAAGCGCTCCCACTTGCGCTGGGACTCTGGGTCCTCGATGCCGTAGCGCTTGAGGCGGTCGCGGGTCTTTTCGTCCTTGACCTCCTCGCCTCCGGCGAAGTACTGGTCCACGTTTTCCTCACCGGACAGGATGGTTCCCCATGGGGTCACGCCACCGGAGCAGTTGTTGAAGGTGCCCTCCACCATCTTGCCCTCGGGATCCTTGGTGGTCTTGACCAGTTCATGGCCCACGATTGGTCCGCGCAGTTCGAACGGGGTGTGGCCGTGGATACGGCGGTTGTACTTGCCCATGACCGGCTTGAGGCTGCCGTCCTTGTCGTTGCCCTCAACTTCCACGACAGACAGGCCGTGGTTGGCCATCTCGATCATGACCTGCTCTTCGGTGGGGTTGTCCACATCGTAGTCGCGGAACATCTGCTGTGGGGTGGTGTACTCGTGGTTGGAGACCAGCAGGAAGCGGTTGTCCTGGCCCTCGATTGGCAGCAGGGCGGCGAAGTCATTGTTGAAGCCGTACTGGCGCTTGGCATCTTCCACGTTCTGGTTGTCCACGGACCATTCGCCCGCGCCGTCTACCACCTTGTCGCCCCAGCGGATGACGACCTTCTGGGAGTAACCGTTGGGAACGGTCACTGCGTCCTCGGTATTGGGTGCAACCATCTCGAAGTTAAGGCCCTGTGGGGTAGGGACATCTGCAGCGGAGCTGGAGGTCGCGGAGGCATCGGAGGAGTTGGCGTCGAGCCCATTGCCATCCGAACATGCGGCGATGAAGGACGCACCACCCACGGTGACCACAGCGGCGCCACCGGTGCGCAACGCGCTACGGCGGGTGAACTCACGGTCCATCAGATCGCCGAAGTAGGTGTTTTTCGACGTGTTCGGAACTGGCTTGCTGCAGGCATCACCACACTTGTACAGGCAGGTGCGGTGGGAACGGCTGGAACGGAAGTCCAGCTTGGTCAGCAAATTACGGCCCTTAAGACCCATGGAAATCTCCTCGTCACAGGAGCACCGTCGATTGCGGTGCGGTAAGTAGTCAACTTGAACGAGGTAGAGCCTATGGGATCAGTAAGAACTGACTTTGGATTCAATATGTAGGTTGGGTAAACGAAAAATGGAGAAATAGTAACTTAAGGGGAACTTTCGCCTCGGGTAAAGATTTTTTCCCGACGTCAGGAGCGCCCCGCCCGCGCCCTGAACAAGCGCGCCACAAGTCGCCATCCCCACAGCAGAAGAGCGCTCATTACGCAGGCCACGATCACAAAAGACCAGTGGGGGAGGCTTCCGTTTCGCAAAGTCCACACGCTCAGTCCCACCACGACTGCGCCGACCCACACCGGCAGCGCCGTGGACAGCTCGTGGCCAGAACGGCTGCCCATCATTCCCCACCACAGCAGTACCCATGCGGCCAGCACGCCCAGCCAGAACGGCCAGGTTGTGTTCAGCCAGCCCAGCACGTTGAGTGGCATATCCGCACTCTGGTGAGCCACGCGAGCGAACAGCCCAAAGGCGGCGATGGCGATGAGATCTGCGAGAAAAGCCGTCAGGACTGTCTTGCTGCGAGCTGGTTCCGTGCTGGCGGGGGTAGTCATGACCTCATTGTAGGACGCGGGTTAAGCTGTGCTCGAATCCTTCGCCTCGGCCGAATGCAGCGGTTCCGTATCCAACACCGGCTTGGCCAGCTTCGCGCCGAAGTACACCAGCCACCCCACCAGGGTGAGGCCGAAGAAATTCAGCATGCGGTAGACCAGCACCGCCGCAAAAGCGTGCACGGAAGTCATCGCCGCCAGGCCCACCAATGTGGTCGTCAGCGCGACGTCTACTGGGCCCAGCCCGCCGGGTGTGATCTGTGCCTGGCCGACGAGTTTCGACGCAAAGAAGCTCAGCACCACGCCCGCGATGGGTGGCTCGCCACCGATGGCCATGATGCAGGCCAGCAGGCAAGCGATCTCCAGCGCCCAATTCATCATGGAATAGAAAATGGCGGACGTTAGCTTGTTCAGCGGCAACTCCACGGCGGAGAGCTGATCAGAAAAGCTCTCAATGGCCGGAGTGAAACGATCCTCCGGTTGGTTGCGCCAGCGGTTGAATGCGCGCGCCCGCGCTACCAGCCATTCCTCGACACGTTGAGGGTGTTTGGCCACCCAGTTGGTGGCGAAAGCCAGCGCCAGTAGTCCCACCAACGAGAGAGTGAGGTTGACGGGTTCGACAGTGCGCCCTAGGAAAAACAGGCTGCCCAAGGCCAGCACGGCCATGCCGGCACCGGCCAGAGCACCGGACAAGATCATGTACCAACTGGCGATAACCGGGGTGGCGCCCCACTTCATCTGCTCGCGGAAGATCATCGCAGCGCTCAGCGCGGGACCACCGGGGAACGAGGAGCTCCACGCGTTAGCGGCCAGGCACAAAACGTTGACAGCTCGCCGCTTGACGTTGACTCCCGCCGTTCGCAGCAGTACCACCATGACTTCGGCCTGAGCCATCATGGATAGTCCCACCAGCACAATTGCGGCCAGCACCCACCGGAAGTCCGCATCCTGCAGTTCCCGCCAACCATCGCCGATGAAGTGCAGGTGATCGCGACCAAAAAAGACGAGGGCGGCCAGGACAATCAAGACGAAGCACGCTTGAAAGCGCTTTGTCTTGACTACCTTCCGCACTGTCTGCCAATTCACTACCGGGCGCCGCCTTCGTCGTTCATCCGCTTCATCAGTTCAGAAAAAGGCACGTTGCGAGTGTGCTCCACCACGCCGCCATCACGGCGGCCAGCGGTCAGGGCCCGCTGCTGCCGCGTTGCTGCCAGCTCAGCCACGGTCAGTCGAGACTCGGAGGAAGCCAGCTGCTCGTTGTGCCCCACCTTCTCGGAGAGCTTCTTGACCCAACCAGGTGCCCACCAGTTGTCCTCGCGCAGCATGTGCATCACCGCTGGTACCAACAACATGCGGATGACCGTGGCATCCAGGATCAGCGCGATCACCATGCCGAAGGCAATGTACTTCATCATCACGATGCTGGAGAACCCGAACGCACCACACACTACGATCATGATCAGCGCCGCAGCGGTGATTATGGAACCAGTGGTGGCAGTACCAAAGCGAATGGCCTGATCTGTTGTGGCCCCGCGGGCCCGGGCCTCCACCATGCGGGAAACCAGGAACACCTCGTAGTCCGTGGATAGGCCAAACACGATGGCAACAATCAACACGAGTACGGGACTCATCAGTGGGCCTGCGGTGTAGCCAAAGAAGTCGGCGCCCATGCCGTCGACAAACAACAACGTGAGCATGCCTAACGTGGCACCCGTGCCCAAGACATTCATGATCACGGCTTTGGCAGGAATGATCAGGGAACCGAAGATCATCGCCATGAGAACGAAGCTGACCAGCACGATGTACAGCAGCATCCACGGCAGCTTCTCGAACAGCGCGTTGATGGACTCCACCTCGAGGGCTGGGGTGCCCGCGACCATCACGTTGGCGCCATCGACCTTCAGATCATGCAGGTAATCCACGATCTCGCTGTAGTCATCGCGGTCGGCGATGGATGCAGACAACACCGTGACGTTGTCCTTGGTCGCCTGGGTCACCTGGAATGGCGCAGCCAGGCCCTCCACCTGATTGGCCTGCTGGTAGACCTGGCTGACCAACGCAGGCTCGCCTTCGATGACCAGCTTCACAGGATCGGTGCGGAAGGTAGGGAAGTTCTCGTCGAAGTTCGCCTGCGCCACGCGCGTGTCATTAGCGGGAGGCAGGTAGGTCTCGTTGAGGCCACCCAGCTTGATGCCGGACAGCGGAATGGACAGAGCCAGCAGGCCCGCCACCAAGAAGAACGTCACCAGCTTGGAGTGGCGCATGGCGAAGCTCGGGATCTTGCCCCACACGCCACTGACCACCTCAGAACGCTTGCGCGTCTGCTTCTTGATAGCCCACCGGTCAATGTTGGATCCGAGCATCGCGAAGATGCTGGGCAGCACAGCAACAGACAGAATCGCGGCCAAGCCGACCGCAGACATTGCGCCGAAGGCCACGGATTTGAGGAACGCCTGCGGGAAAATCAGCAGGCCGGACAGCGCAACCGCCACCATTAGCGCACTGAACACCACCGTCTTGCCCGCCGTGGCCGTGGTGTTGCGCACGGCCACCCGCACGTCATTGCCCTCGGCCATCTCCTCGCGGAAACGAGAGACCATGAACAGGCCGTAGTCGATCGCCAGACCCAAGCCCAGCAGCGTGACCACGGATTGGGCGAACACGTTGATCTGCGTGTACTCGGCCAAAATAGCCAGCACACCCGCCGAGCCCATGATGGACAAGATGCCCACCAGCAGCGGCATGCCGGCGGCAATCACACCGCCAAACACCAGCAGCAACAGCACACCCACCGCAGGTAGAGCCACCAGTTCGGCGCGCTTAATATCCTTCGACATTCCCTCGTCGAGGGCATCAGAGACGGCAGTCGCACCCGCCACTTCAACGCTCACACCGTCGACAGAAATGTTGCGCAGGTCATCCTCTACCGCCCGAAAGTTGGTGAGGACGTCCTCTCCCGTTCCTGCCATCGCGATCGACGCAAACGCCGCCGTGCCATCTTCGTTAGCTAGCTGCCGCGGACCGTTATCGAAGAAGCTGGTGATGGGACCCAGATTCTCTGCATGCTTTTGTTGCACTGCGTCCAGCTGCTCCGTGACGGAGCGCTTAACCTCGTCCGTGACCGCTCCGCCAGGCTGCTCGCTGCGCACCAACAGAATGACGTCGCCGGAATCATCGCGGCCAAAGACCTCTTCCTCCACCGCCGCAGCCCGCGTGGACTGGGAGTGAGGATCGTCCCAACCCTCTTGGCTCATCCGATCGCCCAACTGGGTGCCGAAGATAGCGAAGAGCGCCACGATGGCTGCGATGATCACCAGCGGGATGACTCGGCGGAATCGGTATGCGATATCGCCCCAAGTGCTGAACATCCGTTGGGTCTCCTTATGAATAGAGGTCAATCACGTCATATTTGCGGGTGCGCGGTCACGAGGGCACGCAGCCAGGCAATTTTTTAGTCCAGCAGGGTCAGCAACGAACGGAATGGTTGCAACCACGCACCGGCTTCTGGCAGCGACTCAAGGTTCACGCGAGGTAGAGGTTCTCGGAAGACTCCCTCGATCTCCTCCAGATCCACAAAGTCTATGACTGAAGAATCTACAGCCCAAGTGGTGTGTTCTTGGAAACCAATTACCGTCACCGGTATGTCGTCTGCCAGTTGGTCCAGCAGTTCCTTGAAGTTTCGGCCGTCCGCGCTGGCAACGATCACACCGTCCAGAACGCCTTCGGCTTGGCGTCGACGAATATGGGCCACCATATCCTCATCAACGTCCGTTTCTTCCTCCACCTTGGGTTTGGCAAACACCGCAAAACCCACGTTGCGCAGGGCATCCACCCATGGACGGATCACATCGGCATTACCCGGAACCACGTTGGTGAACACCGTGGCCTCAGGGATGACCGGGCTGCCGAACTCCTCCTCCATGTCTTGGGCCAGATCGATCAGCCAACGCCCCACCGCATCGAAACGCGGGCGGAAAGAGGAGGTGGGGCGATTGCCTAGAATCGAACCCAAACCCATGTCCATGTTGGGCGCGTCCCACACCAGCAGCAGGCACGGATCCTGCTGCGTGGAGGAGCCGAGACGGTGGGAAAACTCGGAATCGTGGTCATTCATCGCTTCCGCCACAGGTACTCCTTGATGACGTGATCCTTCTCCAAGCCCTTGCCCTCAAACTTGGTGATGATCTGGCGATCCGTGAGTACGGGAATATCGGATTGATCCTCCGGCCATCCCAGATACTCCAGCTGTGGCTCAACCTCGACGAGCTCGTCGATCCACTCCGCGTAGTCCGCGTGATCCGTGGCCACGTGCAAGATGCCACCCGGGCGCAAACGCTCCGCGATCAGGTGCAGCGTGCCCGTCTGGATGATGCGCCGCTTGTGGTGACGAGCCTTAGGCCACGGATCCGGGAAGAACACCCGCACTCCCGCCAGCGAGTTCGGCTCGAACATGCGATGCAGCACTTCCACGCCATCGCCGCGAACCAGGCGAATGTTGTCAATGCCTTCGCGCACGGCCGCGCCCAGCAGCTTGGCCAGGCCCGGACGATAGATCTCCACGGCCACGATATTGGTGTCCGTTTCTAGCGGCGCCATCGCCGCAGTGGACGTGCCCGTACCAGATCCGACCTCCACGATGGTGCCGCCAGGGGCCTGCCGTCCGAACCATTCGTCCAGGTCAATGACCTCATCGGAGAGCACTTTGCCACGCTGTGGCCAGTTCTCTTCCCACATGGCCTCTTGGTTATCCGTTAGCGTGCCCCGGCGGAAGCTGAAGCTGCCCAGTCGCGGATAGTCGCGACCATCGTTAAACTCAGTCTGCGGAGGGCGACCATGGGGGAGTGCGCCCGCGCTATCGGCAGACTGCATATCCGATGCGTGTACTTCTGGGGAGTTTTCGGGTTCATTCATCCCGTACATTGTTGCAGATTACGGGGACTATTAGGGGATCACATGAAGAAGATTGCGGTCATTGGGCCGGATCAACGCACGGTGCATGCCGTGGCCAGCCAACTGACGCGGTGCCGAGCCGTGGTCGGGGCTGGTCCGCAGGACGATTTAAACGGGGTAGTTGCCGTGGTGGGGGCGTGGACCCCGGAGGACCAAAAGGTGGTGGATGCCGTGTCCCAGGCCATGGGCGCGGTGATGCTCTACCGGCCGCCGCGCTCTCGCTCCGCGGAGCCGGAGGGACGGGCCTGGCAGGAGCAGCCAGGCGTGTACCACTGCGCCACCGTCGCGGACGTGCAGGAAGCCGTGGACACCATCGTCTTGAATTCTCAGCGCTGGCAGGCCGATGCGCGCCGGGCGGACCTGGAGAGGTCAGAGCGGGTGCGCGTGGCGGTGAAGTTGGAGATGAACAGGGTGGCGTCAGAAATCATTCAAGACCCACAGCTCACCGATTCCGCCGCTGCTCACCGCACCTACACGCAACATCTGCGGGTGGCGCTGCTGCGGCAGGGAGTTGCGTGCCCCACGTTCACGGAGCCGGAATCGCGCGAGTTGGATGCAGGCCGGGAGGCGCGCGTGCAGCAGATCATTGCGCTGGTAGCGGGCCTGATTGGTGGACTGGCGTTGGGCTTTGCCATCGGGCGTGCGCTGGGGCAACCGCTGTGGGGTGTGTTGGCTGGCGTGGTTCTGGCGCTGTTCGGCGCGGTGGCTCGCGTGTGGATGGTGCAGGCTGCGGAGCGCAAGGCGCGGGCGGCGCAGCGAGCGGTCGCGCTCAAGGAGGCGTGGAATGCCCTGACTTCGGACGTGCTCGCTCGCGTGCAGATTCCTCGCGTGGCCGATGCAGTGGGTGGTCGGTGATGTTCTTTGATTTCGACGCCAACCCCTTGGCCCCGCAACTTCCCCTCGAACCGCACTCCGGACAGCCCGGGGGTGAGCACGGGCTCGTCATGGACGTGCACGGCACGGACTACCGCGTGCCCGCGATGGAAGACGAGGAATCCGCCACCTTTACCGATGAAGAGGGCATGAGCATTCTCGCGGATACCGACGGTGACGGGCGCATTGACTACGTCTCACATGTGACTTTTGACGGGCAGTGGTCCGCATGGCGGTGGAACGATCCCGCCCAACACGCGCTAGCAAATCCCCCCGAAAATGCCACGACTCGTGCCGAAACATGGCACGAGGAGAGGTGGATATGTGTTGAACGGGGGGAATGGGGCTAGGCTGTTAGGGAATGCCACAGTGTATAGGCTCGCAAAGTTATTTCTTGTGCGCCTTATATAGATAATCTGGGTGTGAGAAGCAGCATCCAACCCGAGGGAGAGATTCAATGACCATCCGTGGGCTCGTGGGCGAAGCGCCAACCAACCACAAGGAAATGCTGGAGTGGATCGAGAAGAGCGTTGAGCTTTTCCAACCGGACGCTGTGCGTTTCTGTGACGGTTCTGACGAAGAGTGGAACCGGCTCGCGGAGGAGCTAGTCGAAGGCGGCACCTTGGTGAAGCTGAACGAAGAAAAGCAGCCAAACTCTTACCTCGGTCGTTCGAACCCAGCCGACGTGGCGCGCGTGGAATCCCGCACCTTCATCTGCTCCAAGAATGAAGAAGATGCTGGCCCTACCAACAACTGGGTAGAGCCAGAGAAGATGCGTGAAGAAATGCGTGAGCACTTCGCCGGTTCTATGCGTGGCCGCACCATGTACGTCGTGCCTTTCTGCATGGGACCCATCACCGATGAGGATCCCAAGCTGGGCGTGGAGATCACCGATTCCCCATACGTGGTGATGTCCATGCGCATCATGACCCGCATGGGCAAGGAAGCCCTGGACAAGATCGGCGAAAACGGCGGCTACGTCAAGGGCTGGCACTCCGTGGGCGCACCTCTGGACGAGGGCGAGCAGGACGTTCCTTGGCCATGCAACGAGACCAAGTACATCACTCACTTCCCTGAGGATCGCGAGATTTGGTCTTACGGCTCCGGCTACGGCGGTAACGCCATCCTGGCGAAGAAGTGCTACGCCCTGCGTATCGCTTCCGCCATGGCTCGTGACGAGGGATGGATGGCTGAGCACATGCTCATTCTGAAGCTGGTCTCCCCAGAGGGCAAGGCCTACTACATCTGTGCTGCTTTCCCCTCTGCGTGTGGCAAGACCAACCTCGCGATGATCCAGCCCACCATTGAGGGTTGGACCGCCGAGGTTGTGGGCGATGACATCGCGTGGCTGCGCTTCGGCGAGGACGGCCGCCTGTACGCCGTGAATCCAGAAAACGGTTTCTTCGGCGTGGCTCCAGGCACCAACTACTCCTCCAACCCGGTTGCAATGAAGACCGTGGAGCCAGGAAACACCCTGTACACCAACGTCGGCGAGACCGACGAAGGCAGCGTGTGGTGGGAAGGCCTGGAGAACCGCCCAGATCACCTCATCGACTGGTTGGGCAACGAGTGGACCCCGGATTCCGGCGAGAATGCTGCGCACCCGAACTCCCGCTACTGCGTGCCTATCGCGCAGTGCCCAACCGCAGCGGAAGAGTTCAACGATCCCAAGGGTGTTCCTGTGGATGCGATCCTGTTCGGCGGACGCCGTCCGGACACCGTGCCACTGGTGACCCAGGCTCGCGACTGGAACCACGCCACCTTCATCGGTGCCACCCTGGCTTCCGGTCAGACCGCTGCAGCTGCTGAAGCTGCTGTGGGCTCCCTGCGCCACGATCCAATGGCCATGCTGCCGTTCATCGGTTACAACGTGGGCGATTACCTGCAGCACTGGATCAACATGGGCAAAAAGGGCGGCGACAAAATGCCGGAGGTCTTCTTGGTCAACTGGTTCCGCCGTGGCGAAGACGGCCGCTTCCTGTGGCCAGGATTCGGCGAGAACTCTCGCGTGCTCAAGTGGGTCATCGACCGCATCGAGGGCAAGGTGGATGCCAACGAGACCGTGGTGGGCAACACCGCCCGCTTCGAGGATCTGGACACCGACGGCCTCACTGAGACCGAAGAGGACATTCGCGAGGCTCTGTCCGTGAACCCAGAAGAGTGGGAGCGTGACCTCGCGGATAACGAAGAGTGGCTGAAGTTCATGGGTCCAAAGGTTCCATCCGAGGTGTGGGATGAGTTCGAGGCTCTGAAGAAGCGCATTGCGGAAGTAACTCAGTAACAGCTGGTTTTCTTTCTCAAGTCGGTGTGGATCGCCTTCGGGTGATCCGCACCGGCTTTGTGCTGTGTGTGGGCAGTTGGCGTGGCGGTGGGTACCTGCGGGCAGGAACTAGACAGATCGGTATGTCTGGAATAGGGTGGCACTCCTGCGACGTTGATAAGAGTCTGCAGGAAAGAGACCCCCGAAACATCCACGAAGGACTCCCCATGCTTCTCACCGGCCTTGCGCTCGGCGCAGTCCTAGGCTTCGTCATGCAGCGTGGACGCTTCTGCGTCACCGGCATGATCCGAGACATCTTTACCCAAAAAACTTGGCGTGGCTTCAATGCCCTGCTCATCGTCATCGCCGTGCATGCGGTGGGCTTGGCGGTTCTGAGTAGTGCCGGTGTCATCGATGCGCAAGCAGATACGTTTGCGCCGCTGGCCGTGGTGATCGGCGGTGTGATTTTTGGCATGGGCATCATCCTGGCGGGCGGTTGCGCATCGGGTACGTGGTACCGCTCCGGTGAAGGCTTGGTGGGTAGCTGGATCGCCCTGTTCATGTACGGCGTGTCCGCAGCAGCTATGAAGTCCGGAGTGCTCACCGGATTCTCCGACGCAATGAAGTCTTGGAGTTTTGAGGCGACCTCGGTGCAAGCAAGCCTGGGCATTTCGGTGTGGTGGCTCGCCATCCCATTTGCGGCGCTGGTCGCAGGCTTGACCGCGTACTTCCTCAAGCAGGAAAAGGCTCGTCCACAAATGGCCCAGCTCGCGCCGAAGAAGCAGGGTCTTGCACACCTGTTGGCCGAAAAGCCGTGGCACTTCTACTCCACCGCGCTGATCGTGGGCCTGCTGGGCGTTATCGCCTGGCCGTTGTCCGCCGCCACTGGTCGTGACAGTGGCTTGGGCATCACCACTCCTACCTCGGATACATTGCGCTTCCTCGTCTCCGGTGACAGCGAGCGCTTGAATTGGGGCACGTTGTTGGTGCTCGGCCTGCTGGCGGGCTCCTTCGTGGCAGCAAGGGTTTCCGGCGAGTTCCGCGTGCGCGTGCCGGATGCCACTCAGTCCGTGCGCTCCGTCTTCGGCGGTTTGATGATGGGTGTGGGCGCTTCCCTGGCCGGTGGCTGCACCGTGGGCAACGGAATGGTGCAAACTTCGCTGTTTGGCTACCAGGGCTGGGTCGCGCTCGCATTCATTGCTGTTGGTGTGTGGCTGGGTGCCAAGTTGTGGCTCAAGCCAGCAGAGTTTGCGGTGGCGGGCTCTGAGCCTGAGCTTGATGATGCCGATCCACATGGAAGCAGCAAGGTCACGGTTGATTTCTCCCGCGCTCCGCAGGGCATCCTCGACGGTGGTTCCGGTGTTCTTACCGCGCAGCGTCCTGTGGTTACTGTTGATTCTTCTTCGTCCGACGCCACACTCGCCTCCGGTCTACGTGTTATCGAACCGGGTCGCTACGCCCTCGATACGCTCGGCGCGGTGTGCCCATTTCCGCTGATCGAGGCCAAGGATGCGATGAAGCATTTGGACTCCGGCGAGGAGCTGGTCATTGATTTCGATTGCACCCAGGCCACAGATGCCATCCCTCGATGGGCCGCTGTAGATGGTCATGAAGTCACGAACTTCGAGGCCACGGGGGATGCTGGCTGGACTATCTCGGTGAAGAAGGGCTAGTGGTTTAAGGCCCTAGCCTTCTTCAGTCTGGTTCTTCTGGTGCTTACGTTCCATCTTGGCGTACGCCTCGTAGGTTTCGCGGGCGCGTTGCTCGCGCTCTGCGCGCTGTTCGGGGGACTCGTGACGTCGTTTATAAGAACGGCGAACCAAGAAGAACACGGCGACCACGATGATAAGAATCAGAACCACATAAATCACAGTGGAATACTGATCCATGAAATCCGTGACCTGGTGCCAGTTGGCGCCCAGGCTCACGCCCAACCAAATCAGCAGTGCGTTCCATAGCGCGGAACCCGCTGTGGTCCACAGTAGGAACTTGCCCATCGGCATCCGATCCACACCCGCGGGAATGGAAATTAAACTGCGTACGCCGGGGATCAGACGTCCGGTGAATACGGAAAAAGAACCGAATTTGTCGAACCAGCGGATCGCCTTGTCCACATCCTCGCCCTCGGTGAGGGGCATTTTTTCCGCGATGGCTCGAAACCTGCGGGCACCCACGGCCGCGCCCAGCCAGTAGAGGATCAAAGCGCCGACAACCGAACCAACGGTGGCCCAAATAAAGGCTGCAATGGCATTGAGATCACCTTGGGTTGAGGTGAAGCCGGCCAGCGGTAGGACTAGCTCAGAGGGGATGGGAGGAAACACCGTCTCCAGGAGGATGGCTAGGCCCACTCCCGGGGCTCCGAGCAACTCCATCAGATTTACAACCCAGTTGACGATATTGTCGAACAAACTTAAAACCCTCTGTCTACTTAATTCGCGTTCACGGCAGTAGCCCCCATATTAGGGCAACATGCTTTTCGAAAAGTAACCAGAGGGTCCGAGCGGGGGATCTGTGCGGAAGTTGTGCGGTTAGTGGCAGACAGTGCCGGGGGATGGGGTGGTCTCGCCAGATGGGCGCTCCAGCTCCCACTTGGTCAGCGCCGGTGGTGTCCAGCACCTGCTGGCTGAACTCCGATTCGCCCTCGGCGCTAGCGTTGATGTCCGTCACTTCACCAAGGAACGGCACCATGCCCTGGGCACTGCCTCCGCCCTTGCCGCAGGTCTCGCCCCAGGTGCAATAGCCTTCCGCCTTGAGCTGCTTAGCTAGAGCCACTAAAGCTCCGATGTTTTCGATGGTGCCGTGGAGGAACACCACGGGACGTGGGTGTTCTGGTGCGGGGTGGCAGGTGGGATCGTTCATGACCTTCGACGCCGCCCTCGTGCCATCCAGCGATCCGATGGATCCTTCGGCCGAGCCGTCTGCTGCGGAGCCGGACAGGGATCCGGACGAAGCTGAAGAATCTGCCTGGGTTGGGTTGTCGGCCGGAGTGTCCGTCTGCGCGGCAGCGGTTCCGAAGGTGCTGAGGCCGAGTGAGGTTGCCAAGATCATGGCGGATGCCATGCGGGACATGCCCTTGTGAGGCTTGCGTGGTGTGATCATAGATGGGTCATAAGTACTGTTCAGGGCGCATTTCTCTCCGAGCGTTACTGAGAATTCACCCCTGAAAGCTGAGAAAACCCCACCGGCAACAATCTGAAAATATTCAGACGTGCTGGTGGGGAATTCTGGTTCCTGAGAGTGGCCTGCCACCCCCGTATCCTCTGGTTAAGAGGAGAAGAGAGTGTGCGGGACCTAGTTCTTCAGGGAAGCAGGAGGGTTGAAGCGCTCGCCGTACTTGGCTGCCAGCTCCTCGGCGCGAGCCACGAAGCCCTCGATGCCGGTGGTTGGGTAATCGCCACCATCGGCCACTGCAACCTTGCCCTCAGGCAGCGCAGCCTCGGCAGGGCGGTCGTAGTTCTTGATGTACTGGCGGGTACCGCCGGTCCACGCTGGGAAACCAATGCCCATGATGGAGCCGATGTTGGCATCCGCATCGGACATCAGAACGCCTTCGTCGACAACCTTCTGGGTTTCCAGAGCCTCGGAGAACAGCATGCGCTCGATCAGGTCGATCAGCGCTGGGCCGTCGCCGTGTGCGGTCTCTAGGCCGGTGCCGGATACGGCAGTCTCGGCGTCGGGAACGGAAACGGAACCCGCACCCAACTTGTCCCACAGGCCGCGCCACAGACCCGCACGGCGGCCGTCCTCGTTGTACTCGTAGAAGCCCTTGCCCTCGAGCTTGCCTGGGCGGTCGTACTCGTCCAGCATCTTGTCCACGATCGCGGTCACTCCACCATCGTCGACGGTCTCGCCAGCAGCTTCCTGAGCAGCCTTGGTCTCCGCACCGATCTTGCGGGCCAGCTTCAGGTTCAGCTCGTCCTGCAGCTGCAGTGGAGGAGCAGGGTAGCCAGCCTGGCGGCCAGCAGCCTCGATCACGGCAGGATCCACACCCTCGGCCAGCATGCGCATAGCCTCGTTGAGGAAGAAGCCAATCACGCGGGAGGTGTAGAAACCGCGGGAATCGTTGACCACAATCGGGGTCTTGCGGATCTGCTTAGTGAAGTCCAAAGCAGCTGCCAGGGTCTCATCGTTGGTCTGCTCGCCGCGGATGATCTCCACCAGAGGCATCTTGTCCACAGGGGAGAAGAAGTGGATACCGATGAACTCCTTCGGGCGGGAAACGCCCTCGGCCAGCTCGGTGATCGGCAGGGTGGAGGTGTTGGAGCCCAGCACGCAATCGCTAGGAACAGCAGCCTCGATCTCCGCCCAGACCTTGTGCTTGAGCTCGGTGTTCTCGAAGACAGCCTCGATGACGATGTCGCAATCGGACAGGTCAGAGTAGTCGGTGGAAGGCTTGATGCGATCCAGCAGAGCCTTGGACTTCTCTTCGGTGGTCTTGCCACGGGACAAGGCCTTTTCCTCCAGCTTGACGGAGTAATCCTTGCCCTTGTCAGCAGCTTCCTGCTTGATGTCCTTGAGGACAACCTCCATGCCGGACTTTGCCGCCACATAAGCAATGGCAGCGCCCATCATGCCGGCGCCCACCATGCCCAGCTTCTTGAACTGCTTCTTTTCCACGTCCTTCGGACGGGAGCCTCCACCGTTGCAGTACTGCAGGTCAAAGAAGAATGCCTGCATCATGTTCTTGGAGGTGGAGCCGGTGACCAGGTCCACGAAGTAACGAGTCTCCACCGCGGTGGCTTCCTCGATGTTCTTCAGCTGGGCACCTTCCACAGCAGCCTTGAGGATGGCCTTTGGCGCTGGCATGGGAGCGCCCTTGATCTGCTTGGTGATGGTGGCTGGGAAGCTGGGCAGAATGGCTGCCAGCGCTGGAGTGGTAGGGGTACCGCCGGGGATCTTGTATCCCTTGACGTCCCATGGCTGTGCAGCTTCTGGGTTTTCCTGGATCCACTTCTTGGCTGCATCCAGCAGCCCGTCTGCGGAGACCACGTCGTCGATAAGACCGGTCTTCTGCGCATCGGCAGCACCGAACTGGCGGCCGGTGGTAAGGACCTTCATCAGGGCTTCCTGCAGGCCGAGCATGCGAACCACGCGGGTCACGCCGCCGCCACCTGGTAGCAGGCCGAGGGTGACCTCTGGCAGGCCGATCTTGATGCCCCTGGCATCGGAGGCGATGCGGTGGTGGGTCGCCAGGGCGATCTCCAGGCCGCCGCCCAGGGCAGCGCCGTTGATCGCTGCCACGACAGGCACGCCGATGGTCTCCAGCGCGCGCATGGTGGCCTTGCTTTCATTGAGCTGCTTGGTGAGCTCTTCGGCGTCCGCTGGGGTGGACTTGATCATGTTCTTGATGTCGCCGCCAGCAAAGAAGGTGGACTTGGCAGAGGTCAGGATGATGCCCTTGATCTCTCCGGACTCCACTCCAGCCTTGGCCTTGTCCACGATTTCCGGGAAGTCCTGGAAGAACGTCTGGTTCATCGTGTTGACCGGCTGGTTGGGGTCATCCATGGTCAGGGTGAGGATGCCGTCTCCGTCAATCTCCCACTTGAACATGTTCTCGCTCATTGTTTCTCCTGTGATGTTTCGTGCTTGTCTCGAAAGAAAAGGGGAGTGTGCGCTTAGACGCGCTCGATGATGGTAGCCACGCCCATGCCGGCTGCGACGCAGAGGGTGATCAGGGCGTAGCGGCCGCCGGTGCGGTGCAGCTCATCCACGGCGGTGCCGGTGATGATCGCGCCGGTAGCGCCCAGTGGGTGGCCCATGGCGATGGCGCCGCCGGAGATGTTCAGCTTCTCGTCGGGGATGTTCAGCTCGCGCTGTGCGCGCAGAACCACGGAGGAGAATGCCTCGTTGATCTCCCAGACATCGATGTCTTCTGGCTTCAGTCCGGCCTTGGCCAGTGCGGCGCGAGAGGCTGGGGCTGGAGCGGTGAGCATAATGGTGGGTTCCACGCCGTAGGTGGCAACGGAGACCACGCGAGCGCGAGGCTCGAGGCCGAAGTCCTGGCCAGCCTTTTCGGAGCCGATGGCCAGCAGGGCTGCGCCGTCGACGATGCCGGAGGAGTTACCAGCGTGGTGCAGGTGGTTGATCTGCTCGATCTGTGGGTACTTGGTCTGGCCGACTGCGTCGAAGCCACCCTGCTCGCCGATGGCGGCGAAGGCGGGGCGTAGGCCGGACAGGGATTCGACTGTGGTGCCAGGGCGGACGGTCTCGTCGCGGTCCAGCAGGGTCACACCGTTGATGTCCTTTACGGGAACCACGGTGCGGTCGAAGCGACCTTCCTGCCATGCCTGAGCGGCGCGCTCGTGGGAACGTGCGGCGTAGGCGTCCAGGTCATCGCGGGTCTTGCCATCCAGCGTGGCGATGATGTCTGCGGAGATGCCCTGCGGGATGAAATCGTTGTAGAAGTTGGAAGCTGGGTCGAGTGCCAGTGCGCCACCGTCAGATCCCATTGGCACGCGGGACATGGACTCCACGCCGCCGGCGAAGACCATGTCATCCCAACCGGAGCGGATTTTCTGCGCCGCTAGGTTCACGGCGGTCAGACCGGATGCACAGTAGCGGTTGATCTGCAGGCCGGTGGCCGAGTACGGAAGGCCAGCGTTGAGGGCGGCGGTGCGGGCGATATCCATGCCCTGGTCGCCGACGGGGGTTACACAGCCAGCGATGATATCGCTGATGCGGGTGGGATCAATGCCTGGGTTGCGCTCGATGAGCGCTTCGATCAGTCCACTGAGCAGGTCGACTGGCTTTACCGTGTGGAGGGAGCCGCCTGGCTTGCCCTTGCCACGTGGGGTGCGCACTGCGTCGTAGATGAAGGCCTCTGGGGCGCCAGTGTTACTGGTCATGACGTTCCTTAGGTTCCAATCGTCGGAGGTTGGGAGCCTGTGTTTGGGTGGTTGAGGTCCGTCTTTGTGTATTGACGTTTCTTATTGACGCCACTTCGGGCATCTCAGCGTGTCTCACACCCTTGCACGGGCATCCTTGTGTCATGGATCACTGTACCGAACAATGCTGAAAATAGTTGTATCTTAATCAGATTACGTACCCCCACGTGTCACCTTCGGGCGTCGGGTGCCCACGGTAACGCGCACTAGTTCTTGCGGAACACTAGAACCAAGTTAGAAACAGCAAACTCCCGCAACCCCGGAACGTGAACCATCCACCACGCCCACCACGGGTGATAGCGCGGGAACGCGGCCAGTAGTTCCACATCGTCGGCCGCAGCCCGCTTCCCGGCCGTGACGTCCTCCGCGTAGCGCAGCCCCTCGCCGCAGCCCACGTCGAACAGGCTCTCGCCCCACCGGTTCTTCGGCTCCTTTCCGTGCTTCTTCTTATAGCGCCGAGCCGCAAATTCACCGCCCACGTAGTGCTGCCACAACCCAGTCTCGTGGCCGCCGAATGGGCCCAGCCACACGGTGTAGCTGTAAATCATTACGCCGCCGGGCTTGGTCACCCGCAGCATCTCGTCCGCCATGCGCCACGGGTCCGGCACATGCTCGGACACATTGGAGCTATAGGTGACGTCGAAGGAGTTGGATCGAAAAGGCAGATCCAGGCCGGACCCCCGGACGGAGGATTGCAGTTGGATACCCGCGGCAGACATTTCTCCCACGTCGGGTTCGCAGGTGATGTATTCCGCCCCGGCGTCGGAAAATGCCACCCCGAAGTACCCCGGTCCACCGCCCACGTCGAGGATCCTGGTTCCCCGCAGGGTGGCATGACCAGCGGGATCGGCACCTTGCCACAGTGCGGAGATCAGCTCGACTGTGTCGCGCGCCAGCAGTCCGTAGAACTTGCCCGGGGCTGTCTGCTCGAAGCGGAAGGCGCCCAGCAAGCCCAGCGCGCGCGTGAGGGTGGCGCGCTTTCTCCAGGTGCGCAGTGCCGTGGGGGTCAACCATTCCGGCAAGTTTTTTCTCATTGTGGGCAATCCTCCAGCGCAACGTCGGTTTAGCGGTAAGGTACTACACATCATGAAAGTAGTACTTCTTTGCTGGCGAGACACCGATCATCCCGAGGGTGGAGGCAGCGAGACGTACCTCGAGCGCGTGGCGCAGTACCTGGCTGATCAGGGCCATGAAGTGGTCTTTCGTACCGCGATGTACCCGGGGGCGCAGCGGTGGGAGATGAAGGGCCAGCCCAATGGCCCCACCGTGCTGTTTTCCCGCGGTGGCGGCAACCTGACGGTGTACCCTCGCGCCTGGCTGGCACTGCTCGGCGCGCGTTTCGGCATCGGCCCGCTGAAGGATTTCCGCGATGCAGATGTGGTGGTGGACACGCAGAACGGGGTGCCGTTTTTCGCCTCGATCTTCGCGGCCGCGCCCACGGTGGTGCTGACCCATCATTGCCACCGCGAGCAGTGGTCTGTGGCTGGGCCATTCCTGTCCCGCTTGGGCTGGTTCATCGAGTCGCGAATCTCCCCGTGGGTACACCGCGCGTCCCGCTGGGTCACGGTGAGCGCGCCGTCCGCCGACGAACTCGTTGAACTGGGCGTTCCTGCTGGCCAGTTGGATATTGTGCGCAACGGAGTGGATCCCGTTCCCCATGTTCCTTTTTTGCCCGACGCCAACAAGGACACCGTCCACCTCGTGACCCTGTCCCGCCTGGTGCCACACAAGCAGCTGGAGCACGCCATGAACGCTGTGGCGGGTTTGCGCAACCGTCACCCGAACATCCGCTTGGACATTATCGGCGATGGCTGGTGGGCAAAGAATCTGCGCGAATACGCCCGCGAGCTGGGCATGGAGGGCTTGGTTCGCTTCCATGGACACGTGTCCGAGGAGATGAAGCACCGGATCTTGGAGCACGCTGACCTGCACGTGATGCCCTCCCGCAAGGAAGGCTGGGGCCTGGCTGTGGTGGAGGCCGCGCAGCATGCGGTGCCGACAGTGGGATATCGCTCGTCAGCTGGCCTGCGGGATTCCGTAGTGGATGGAACCACTGGATTGCTGGCCGGCAGCGAGGGCGGTTTCATCAACGCGGTGGAGTGGATGATGGATCATCCGGAACAGCGCGTGGAGATGGGCCGAGCAGCGCAGGAACGAGCCGCGCAGTTTAGCTGGGAGGCTACTGGTCAGGCGTGGGAGCGAATTCTTTTCGACGCCACAGCACAATCTGCCACACGCTCAAGCACAGGCCGAGGCCAAAAATAAACCAGTAAAGTCCCACGCCGAGGAAGATCGGCAGGGAAGAGTTTTCGTGGGCGTGGGGCGTGGCATCCGCGATGTGGTAGAGCTCGTAGCGGTCTGACTTCACCACCACCTGGTGCTGAGCCAACAGCTGATCCATTGCGCTGGTGTCCGTGCCGTTTGCGATGGAATCGCGGTCCACGAGGACCCAACCCACGCTGTTTTCCGCGAGGTGATCCTCGCCGTTCATCGTGTCCTGCAGCAGGGCGATGGCTGTAGGGTCGCCGTCCACGAGTTTGTCGTCGACGATAAGGAAACCTGGATCGATGGGGTTGCCTGGGAGCAGCTTGAGGGCGGGGTCCACGACGGGTCGTCCATCCTGCACGCGGTAGTTGCCCGGCGGCAGTAAAAGGGTGGAGGAGTGCGTGGGTTGGGATACTGCGTTGACGATCTGTGTCCACTCCGGGGCCAGGCGCTGAGCTTTCAGCGGGGACATCTCCGCAGGCAAGGCAGGCACGGTGAGCACAATGAGTATGCCCGTGGCGGAGGAAACCAGCCAGCGCCCTGAATTCAGCCACCCGGCGATCACTTGCACCGCGCGTGCCAGCAGTAGCGTCATCCCCGGGACGGCCAATGCCACGAACTTCTGGGAATCCCGCAACAGTCCAGCTCCCGGCACGCTGTCCATCAGCAGTCCCATCACTGAGACCCCGGCGGACGTGGACAGGAGAAACGGCACAACAATCGCCAACGCCGCCACCACCAGCACTCCACTATGCCTCCGAATAATCTCCCGCGCGCCCCATGCGCCCATCACCATAAGCGCACACAGCAACACCCCAATGGCCGCGGACCAGCCAGTCCGGGAATCCGGGACCGCCTCCGAGTTCCATATCCCCCCCAACCCCATCAGCGCACCCAACGTGCCCACTCCGGATTCCGCACGCGCGGCAAAGGCTGCAGCGGAGGAGGAATCGGCACTGACGTCGGACCCATTAAACACAGTGACTAACAACCAGGGCGCAGCGAGGAACAACTGCGCGCCCGCGACCAACCAGCTGCGGGCGCACGCCAGCGCGATGACCCCGCCCAACATCCATCCGGTGGGGGTAAACGCCGCGATGCCTAAGAAGAACAGCATGGGGCCGCGCTGCTTAAACGTGCTGGTGTAGGCAATGGCGGGCAGTAGCCACATGGCCACCACGATGCTCCACTGGCCTTGGAGCATGCGCTCGATCGTGAAGGGATTCCACACTAGCAATAGGGAGGCGACCATCTGCACCGGCAGGCTCGCGCCCACCGTGCGGCGGACCCACCATGCGGTGTAGACCATGCCCGCCATGGCGCAGAACAACACCATGGCGGCCACAATCCACACCGTGGACAGCGGCGGCAGGAATACGGACAGGAGGGTGTCCTGCGGGATGGCGCGGGGAGCGCTGGAGGAGAGGCCCTCGTTGAGGTCATTCAGGGGCATGCGCGCCGGGATCATCATGTCCCGCACCATGAATGCGTAGCCGGAGCTAGGGGTGGCGAAGGCCAGCCAGAACGGCCACAGTGTCGCCGCGGAGACCAACAGCACCCAGAGGGGAAGAACCGCTTTGGTGGCGCGGGCTGAACGCAGCGAGGTCAAAGGCACGGATTCATCCTAATGGCAGGGCAGACAAATACGAGACCCCGCTACCACGTTGGCTGACGAGCGAAAGCTGTCATGGAGGTCAGGACCACGGCGGTCTTGAGCTCGAGAGTGCGTGGGAGCGGGGTCTCGCGGAGTAAAGCGGTGAAGCTCAGTAACTACTAGGAACGACGGTGCAGGATGAAGCCGAGCACCAGGAAGATGATGCCGACGATCGCCAGGATCCAAGGCACTACGGTGCCCATGGTCTGCATGCGATCCAGGCCGTCCTTAGCCTTGGCCATCTGTGCATCCATGGATGCCTGATCCCACTTGCCAGGGAAGTAGGTAGCGGTGCGTTCAGGGTTAGCGATCTCTTCTTCGCGGTTTTCTGGTTGAGCGATCTCGTCTGCTTCTTCCTGATCCTGCGCGTAGAACTGCCAGATTTCCTCGCTACCCTTGACGATCACGCCGGTGTCCGGCTGGACCCAGATGTCGCGGTTCACGGTGTAGAAGCGAGACATCTCCACGTCTGGCAGAGCATCTTCATCGTCCTCGCTTTCCTTCTTGGAGGCAGCACCTTCGTGGATCTCGTCGCGCTCCAGACCCCACTGCTCAGCAGGGAACTTCAAGCGGAGGGAGGACAGAGAGTTCTTGTCAACTTCGGAGAGCTCGCCGTCTGCTTCCAGCATCTGACGAACGTTAGGGTACAGCTCGGTTGGCTCCACGGTCTGCTGGAAGTGGTAGACCTTTTCGCCGTCCTGCTCAACTTCTTCCACGAAGTCGATGTCCTTGGCCTGCAGCACCTGGTAGTCGAAGTATGGGTAGGACTTGCGGTCCGTGCCCATGGGGAACTGGTACTGGATGCCGGAGCGTACGAATGGCTCGTTGGCGCTGGTGAAGTCCTCGCTTGGCTCAGCCGCCTGCTCCGGAGCAGCGTTGGATGGCTGGATATCGATGGTGGAGACGGGTTCGTCCACCGGCATCTGAGTTTCGCGATCCAGGGTGATGCGCTCGATAGTTGCGTTCAGCAGGTTGCGAGGCTCGTCGCGGTCCGTGCGGAACAGTGTAGTACCGACCTCGAGAGTCACCTCCTCCTTGTTGGAAGGCTCCTGACCCACGGTGAAGCGCTGGGACTTCAGTGGAGTGCTCGTGCCGATGAAGCAGCTGAACTGAGGGGTCTTGCCGCGGCATTCTGGCTTGTTGGCGTGCTCAGGCAGTGGCTTGTTCTGGCCGAGCGCTGCCGAGTCCAGCAGGTTGGATTCCACCTCATTGGTACCGGTGGTGGACACCAGGTTCAGCGGGAGAACCCTACCCTTTGGAACTACGTAGGTGGGCAATGCGATGGCCAGTACTAGCGCTGCAGCACCCAGTACGATCAACACATAGGAGAGAATTTTCTTCATACAATTTCCTGACCTTGCTAAACGTTCGGGTCTCGTGCTGCGGATTGGCAGCTCACGATTGTCCTTACTTTAGCCAAAGAAATGAAATTAGTTGGAATAATAGAAATTTTTTTCTCCATCGGCGTGTTACTGGTGTGACCTCGGTTAGGATTGCCCCGATCACTATGGACACCAAACCCACCCCTTTCTTGCCCGCCCTCGAGGGTCTTCGCGCCATCGCCTGCTGCGGCATCATTGTCACGCACGTGGCTTTCCAAACCGGAGCGGACACCGGTTCCCTGATCAACCGCATGTTGGCGCGCACGGATTTCTTTGTCCCCGTGTTTTTTGCCCTGTCTGGGTTTTTGTTGTGGCGGCGGCACCGTGCTGATTTTTCGTGGAATCTCTTCGACGCCAGCAATCGCCGGACCGTGCTCGGTTACTACGTCAAGCGCGTGGGCCGCATCATGCCCGCGTATCTGGTGACGGTGGGCGTGGTCTTGCTGCTATTCCCGGTGGCGGGAAATCCAGAGTGGTGGCAGATGCTGTCCAATGTCTTTTTGGTGCAGATCTATGTGGAGGGCGGTCTGCTGGGCGGCTTGACTCACCTGTGGTCGCTCTCCGTGGAAATGGCGTTTTATCTGGTGTTGCCGCTGATCGCGGTGCTGTTCGGCCGACGCTCCTGGGGGATCCGCGTGCTGTGCATCATCGGCCTGGCACTGATTTCCTATGGGTGGGCGTTCATCCCGGCTTTCGCTTCGGCACCTGGCCCGGGAGCTCTGAATCCGCACATCATGCCGCCGGCCTTTGCTGCGTGGTTTGCCGTGGGCTTCTTGTCCGCAGAGCTGGAGGGGCGGATCACCCCGCGGGCGCAGACGCTCATCGCCCGGTGCCGCCCACTGTTTTGGGCCTTTGCCGTAGCAATGTTGGCGGTGGCGGCTAGTGACGGTCCGGAGGGGCTCACGCACGCGGAACCCGCAGAGTTTGCACGCCGAACGCTGTACGGCACGCTCTTCGCAGCCGCGCTGATCATGCCGTATGCCCTGTCAGGGCGATCGCGCTGGCTGGAGAGCTCCTGGATGCAAGCGCTGGGCCGTTGGAGCTACAGCATCTTCTTGTGGCACATGTCCATGCTCTCGCTGGTCTTTCCACTGCTGGGCATCGGTCTGTTCCAGGGCTATACCGCGCTGGTACTCGTGGCCACTTTTGTGCTCACCGTGCCCGTGGCCGCGCTGAGCTATGCAGTGGTGGAGGAGCCCGCGCGCCAGTGGATCAACGCGTGGTGGCGCGATCAGCGGCGAAAGTGGGACACAACGACCGCCAGCAAGGACACCGCAAAAGCTACTGTGACCAGCCAGTAGTCACCGGCGTAGCTGCTTGTGCCCCACGGGTGGCGCGCGGCGATCACTGTGCCCAGACCGAAGCTCCCCAGCAGTGTCCACCGCACTATCGTGCCGAAAGAGCCCGGGCCGGAGGATTCATCGCGTTGCGCTGCGTAGAACGCATCACGTTCGGTGCGCATGAGCGGAATCAACCCGCGGTGGCGTCGGAAAGAAAAGACCGCAACGCCCACCAACAGCACGGCTAGGGCTAGCCCCGCGGCCAACCAACCCTGGTAGAGGCCGGTGGCGGCGAAGGACATGGAGAATGTGCCGGACGCGCCCGCCGGGACGATCCACCCCTGCTGCCACCCGTTAACGGTGATCGGCTGCAGCTCGGTGGAGCCATCAGCGGATTCCAGAGTGCCGATGCGGCCGGGGTTGGCATCGCTCGGGGCGAAGATGATTCGCTCCTGCGGGGCAGCGGCGATCTCGTACTCATCGCCATTGACTTGCGCGTCGCCGCCCGAGGGGCCCGCACCCGAACCTCCGCTGACGGGCAGTGGCGTGGCCGTAGGAGCATTGCGCACGGCCTCGGCCAGCAGCGGCTCGGCGGCGGTGAGAGAAACCCACCGGGCCGTGGTGCTCACGGAGTGCTCGCCAGCGGTCAGGCTCACGGTATCCCCACACGAGTGCTCATCGCCGTCGACGATCACCTTCGCGGGCACGGGGCGAGAATCATCCGTGCAGTTCGGAGTGCCAATCACCACGTGCGTCTCGCCGTCTTGACCCACCCCGAGCCCCGCATCGCGCTCGGGGACGGTGAAGGTGCGATGCATCGTGCCTTCGGGAATCTCCTGCCCGAACACCCAACGGTTGACGGCCGTGGGGTTGGCATCGGCCGGCTGCGGGACGGTGATGCGACGCTGCGGTGTGATGTCCTCGCCGGAACGCCCGTCGCGCAACGTCACCTCAGAAATTCCTAGGTCACCGAACGCGCTGAGGATCGTCAGGCGCACCGCATTGGCCTGGCCCACGGGAATCTTCACCGCGGTCGGCTCATCCGGCGTGGTGGTGACTGTGGTGGAGGTGCGCACGGCATCCTCGGTATCCGCCTCCGAATGGGGATCGGACTCACCCTCGCGATACAGCGAGGTGACCTGGATGCGCGCCGGGGCACCTTGGGTCTGGAATTCCACCTGCAGGCGGTTCTTCCACGCGGGAAGCTGTACCTCCATCCACTGTCCCGAGGACACGCCGTTGGCCGGACGCCACGCCGTGGAGGTGTCCGAATCCACCGCCGCATTCAATCCGCTGGCGGTATCCGCGCCGGAGAAGTTGGTGGGATCAGCCGCTGAGCTGCTCGCCGTGATGGCGCCGGTGGTCTCAACATGGGTGATGCCATCGTTGCTGGCGGAGGGGTAGAGATCGCCCACCGGGTAGTCGCGCACGGGATTGAGCAGGCTGGATTTATCGTCCGTGGCCAGGATCTCCGAGTCCGCGTCCACGACGTTGCCGTAGTTGTGGTCCCGCAGCGCCGGCGTGTCCGTGACGGTTTGAATGTCGTTGGTCTCCGTGTTGTCCGACGCCAAAACCCGCGTTCTCGGTGCTTCCGTCCTTCCCAAGGCACTATCGGCCTCCGCGAGGCGCGGCATGGTCTCTGGTCCAGCGGCGACTACCTCAGCGTTGTCACGGTCTATGACTCGCAGGTCCCCCGCGGTCGCTGAGGTTGCCTCGGCGTTACTGTCCATCTGTGGTGGGGTGATGCGGAAGATTTGGATGGCGGGCATGGAGCCATCGCCGCCTTCGCCCTCTCCAAACGTTGCGACTTCCTCGAAGCCGGGGGAGTTGTGCAACGTGCGCAGGATAGCTGTGGCGCCAGGAGTGTTCGCGGAGTTGGTGAGGTCTGTACGGATGACCACCTGCCCCACGCCTTGGTTCCACAAAGTGGCCGCGAGCGTGGGGATTTCTGCGCCTGATTCGAGCTCGCGCTGTACACCGTCCAACGCGCGGATGGCCTCTGGCTGAACCAGGGGCACGGAATCGCGCACTACCCAGGGGACTTCCAGCAGGGGCTGGGCCGGCTCATCGCGGGTATTTCCCCAGGTCTGGCGGGCAAAGCGAGCCTCGGGCAGGATCATGGTGCGGGAGATCTGATGCTGGGTATCGCCCACTCCGGTGGCGTTCTCGTTGAGCCAGGAGGCCGTCTGCTGCCAGTACTCCGGTACGGCTTTGAAGCCATCGGCGGGCGGGATGCGCCCAGACCAGGCGGTGGCAGTCACGATGGCGATGAGCAAGCTGGTGGCTATGCAGCGCACCACCGTGGGATTTGCCTCTGGATTGCGCCACTGCGCCCATCGTTGCTTGGACAGCCCTGGCCAGGTCAGCGAACGCAGGCTATGAGCGATGCCTGCCACCAAGGCGAGGCGCACTAGTGGATCGAATTTATGGAGGTTGCGCAGCGGGGCGCCGGCGCCGTCCAGGAAGTTGCGATAAGCGCTACTGAGAGGCGAGAAAGGATCCACGGCAAGCGTCATCGCCAGCACGCCGAGGAAGAAGATCACCAGCCAGCGGCGGGCGTAAGGGAGACTGCGTTGCTTCAAGCCCCACAGGCCGATGAGCGCCACCACCAGGGTGCCGACGATAAACACGGACTCGGTGGACTGAGCGAATCCGCCCTCACGCTCAGGCGACAAAAAGGGTGTCC
This sequence comes from Corynebacterium sp. ED61, assembly GCF_015233855.1. Classification (NCBI taxonomy): domain Bacteria; kingdom Bacillati; phylum Actinomycetota; class Actinomycetes; order Mycobacteriales; family Corynebacteriaceae; genus Corynebacterium; species Corynebacterium sp. ED61. Next base: position 81,716 of record NZ_JADGIT010000004.1, read on the forward strand.
AACTGGTGGTTCCGCGCAGGACCTCCAGCAGGTTCAGCCAGCGGGTGGTCAGTCCTGCGGATTCAATGAAATCCGTAAACGGTGGGGAGTAGCTGCCCAGTACCAGCAGAGGTCCCACCCACCAGAAGCTCGCCGCGATGCCCGCGGGAACCCACCACGCGCCGAAGTAGGCGGCAGTCTTCCGCTCGGCAGGATTGGCAAAGGAAGCGAGCCACCACAGAGCAGCGGGGATCACCACAACGGCTGTTGCCACTGCATTGACGGCTCCCAAGGCCAAGATGGCCAGGGCGGATGCCAGAGCCATGAGGCGGATGTATCCCCGGTTAGTGGAACGCATCGCGCAGACCACGGGTACTAAAACCCAGGGGGCCACGGCCATGACCCACGCCTCGGAGCTAATGGCTCCTAGCGTGGCGAGGATGCGCGGGGATAGCGCGTAGAGGATCGCGGCGATGATTCGCGAGCTGCGGGAACCGATGCCCGCGCACTCCAGAAGCTTGATGATTCCGGCGAAGGCGATGAACAGCAACAGGCCCCACCAGAGGCGCTGAACAATCCACCCGGGAACCCAAGAAAGTAACGCAAAAAGCAGGCCATGGGGGAACAAATACCCATACGCCTGATTCTGTAACTGCCCGAGGGGGAAAACATCCGTCCACGGGGAAAGTGCTTGCCCTAAAAAGCCCCACGGGTCTGCTGTGAGATCGTGCTTGGTATCAGCAACGGTGAGACCGGGGGCTTGGAGAAAAGCGAGAGCTAGCCACGCCAGCAGCGCAACTAGCCAAGACTGAGAGGTGAAACGAGTAACTTTACTCGCCTAGCCTTCAATTCGGCCGCCGTATTGGACGGAGCCCAAGAAAGCGTTATCCCTGTTCACTGCGATTTCTTCAGCAGAGGGGAGCTCGGTGTCATCGGCAGCGGCACCCGCACCGAAGGCGGCAAGGCCACCGAGGATCACGCCGACGACAGCAGCTGCGATCGCTGGGCCAACTGAGCGGCGTTGTTGTGGCTCGTTCTCAAATGCCATGTCCGAATTCCTATTCCTAAGTGATGCGTTAAGCGGGTGAAGCGAGGGCTGAATTATTCCTGACTATCCTCGCCAACTCCGGGCGGAACAATCAATACTGGACAGCCCGCATGTTTGATGATGCTATCCGAGACACTTGACTGAAGTATTGATTTCCAGCCAGAAAGTGCCCTAGTTCCGGAAACAATAAGGTCAACCTGCAATTCTTCAGCAGCATCGACAATAGCGCTCCAGATAGCTGTGGATGATTCTACCAAGAAAGGTTCAGTATCAAAGTCATTTTGGCGAGCTAATTCTACGCCCTCCTTACAGATCTTCACCGCCTCCGCATAAGCAGGGTCGTCCTCGGTGGACTCATGGCTGCCATCCTGTGACCAATCGTGCTGCATCATTCCGCTCATTCCCGCAGCTCGGGCTGCCTGTCGATGGATCGGTTCCCATACCGTGAGGATGTACGCGCGATCCATGGAGAGGAACTTGGCGGCGTATTCAATCGCGGAGCGAGACTGCTGAGAACCGTCATACGCGATCAAACACACCTCGCCTCCTGTTGCCTGTGCACCGGCAGAAGCTGGCGCTGCGGAGGCATTCGACTCGGAATACTGAGAGGACTCTGTGTGCTCGGTCATGATTCTCCTTGTCTGTTAACAATGTCTAGGTTAGTAGTATGCGCCGAAAATTAGTTGTACTTTCCGTCTTGGCATTGGCCGGATGTTCCTCCACCGCCGAGCAGCCCCAGGCCACGCAGAGCAGTGTCACCGTATCCAGCTCTGAATCATCAGCCTCGCAGAGCCAAGAAAATAAACCCTTTTCGGACAATCCCACCCTCGCGGAATGCCGCGGATTGATGGCAGATAGTAAGGAACAAGCGCGCGCCACTGCGGAGGACTGCATCCGCGCCATACCCGCAGAGGACTTGGCCGGTTCCCTGCTGGCGGTGGGCGTGACCGACTATGACCAAGCCGAACGCGCCGTGGATCTGGGCGTGCGTCACCTCTTCTTGGGCACGGGCACGGACTTCTCCATGCTCAACGGACACGGCGATCCAGCCCGTTCCCTGGCATCCCTGCAAGAGCGGGCCGGGGGAGAGCTCGTCATTTCCGTGGATGAAGAAGGCGGCTTGGTGCAGCGACTCAGTGATGTGACGGGCGAGTTGGCGTCGGCACAAAAGATGGCCCAGGAACACACGCCGGAACAGGTGCGCGGCATCATGTTTGAACACGGCAAGAAGCTCCGTGACCTCGGTTTTACGATGGACTTTGCGCCGGTACTGGACCTGGCAGGTGGGGAAAACATTGAGGATAACGCCATTGGTTCCCGCGCATTTAGTGCAGACCCGACCGTGGTGGCTGACTATGCGACGGCTTACTCGCAGGGGCTGATGGACGCAGGCATCACGCCCGTAATGAAGCACTTCCCAGGTCACGGGCACGCGACCGGCGATTCTCACATGGGGACCGTGACCGCGCCGCCGCGCGAGGAAATGGAAGCGGCGGACATGGTGCCGTTTGCAGAACTGTCGCGACTGCCGGGCATGGCCGCGATGGTGGGGCACATGCAGACCCCGGGGATCGACGGCGAGGGGACCGAAGGCGCTCAGACTCCGGCGTCTCTCAATCCAGCCGTTTACCAGCTGCTTCGTGCGGGAGGATATTCCCCTAGTGCGCGCGGAGGTGCCGCTGCTGCATTTAATGGGCCAATTTTCACTGATGACCTCACCGGCATGAAGGCCGTGACTGATTCGCATCCAGGACCCGAGGCTGCGGTAGTGGCGCTGCAAGCCGGGGCAGATCAGGCGCTCACCGCGGCGGGGGCGATCAGCGTGGACGATACCGTCGCGGCTGTTCGGCAAGCGATCGTCGACGGAAAGATCAGCGCCGAGCACGTGCACGAGGCAACTATTCGCGCTCATCTGAGTTAATTCACAGGTGAAAATTCGCCGGGCACACGCAAGTTTTTTGCCACGCAAATTCCCAGCACACGTGGACAAGCGTTAAACTATCCACGAGAAATGCAGGTTTATCGACCGCAAAGACACGTATTGAATGTGAATTGATTGCGAAGCAGGAGGCTTTCGTGAAAGTCGGGAAGCGACCACAGCACGGGCGCGCAAAACGCCGCCGGGTGCCAATCTGGGCGTGGATCCTGGTTGCCATCGTGGGCATCGCGGGAGTCTCCTATGGCGTGGACCTGATCATGTCCGAAGGTCGCGTGCCCCGCGGAACCACCGTGGGCGGCGTAGCCATTGGCGGCATGACCGAAGAGCAAGCTGAGCAGCGGCTTCGCATCGACTTGGGCGATGAGGTGCGCGAGCCCGTCATCGTTAATGCCGGCAATATGTCCAGCACCATCCAGCCTTCGCAGTCTGGGCTGCAGGTGGACTGGGGTGCGACCGTGGATCAGGCGGGCAGGCAGCCGCTGAATCCTATCGAGCGCGTGCGCAGCCTGTTCGAAGAGCGTGAAGTGGGCATCATTTCCGCAGTGGCCGATGGTCCCTTCAATCGTGCGATGGATCGTCTCTCCCGTGATCTGACTCGAGATCCGAAGAACGCGGCACTGGCCGTCAATGATCTGGGCAAACCAGACGTGACCGACGATGAGCCTGGACAGACCATCGAAGCAGAGGAGCTGCGGGAAAAGGTCTTGAGCGAGTGGTTGAGCACCAACCACACTGTTACCGGTGAAGCCGAAGTCACAGAGGCCAAGCTCACCACAGAAGATACGGACGAACTGATCCGGGACGTGATCAACCCCGCCACCTCGGCGCCCATCACCTTCTTCGGTCGCGACGAAGTCAAGGGTGAAATCAAGCCCACCGATATGGGACGCATCCTGACTTTTGTTCCGGACGTTCCGGAGAACAAGAAGCCGGAATTGGCCGAAAGCCTCAAGCCGAGCTGGAATAACGAGGCAGCCCAGCAGGTTTTGCAGGAGCAGCTCGGTTCCACAGAAAAGGAATTCCGCAATGCGAGCTTCAGCCAGTCCGGCGGATCGTTGAGCGTGATTCCTCACCAGGACGGCGTGCAGATCAAGTGGGAAGAGACCCTGGGCGATATTTCCGATAAGGCGCTCAACACTGACAAGCGCAATTGGCAGGTGGTTTACGAGGACAAGGCGGCAACGTTCACCACTGACGAAGCGGAAAAGGCTTCCTTCGACGAAGTGATGGGCGAGTTCACCACGGGTGACTTCTCCGGTCCTTCCGGAGTGAACATTGCCCGTACCGCGGAAATGGTCAACGCCGCCTACGTGTTGCCCGGCGAGACCTTCAGCCTCAACGGTTACACCGGCCCGCGTGGTACGGCGCAAGGCTTTGTGGAGTCTGGAATTATCATTGATGGTCACGCTTCCGAGGCCGTCGGTGGTGGCATCAGCCAGTTTGCGACCACGCTGTATAACGCCAGCTACTTCGCGGGTATGGACGACGTGGCACACACCCCGCACTCCTACTACATCAGCCGCTACCCGGCTGGGCGCGAGGCGACTGTGTACGAAGGTGCCATCGACCTGCAGTTTAAGAACCCCTTTGACGTTCCGGTGCAGATTGAGAGCTTTGTCAGTGGCGATTCTGTCACCGTGAAGATCAAGGGCAAGAAGCAGGTGGAAGTGGAATCCATCCCTGGTGGTCGCACCAATCCGACGCAGCCGGAGAAGCGCACCGTGGATAAGGACGATCACTGTTCGCCGTCCTCTGGCGCCCCTGGTTTTACGACGACAGATACGCGCGTGATCAGGGATCTGAATGGTCAGGAGTTGTCCCGAGAGACGCAGACCACCGTGTATGACCCGCAGCCGATTGTGACCTGCGGGTAGCGCGGGTGTAGTTTCCGCGCATGTGCTGGCGGCTGGTGCCATAGAAAATCTGCCTCCGATCAGTGTTGATCGGAGGCGGATTTTTGATTCACGGGCGGCGAGCGCCGCGGGTGAGTCAGCGTAAGAACTTAAACGATGATGCCGCGGTTCTTCAGCTCGTTGGCGATGCCGATGCCGATGCCAACGACGGTGCCGGTGACAGCAGCGATGGTGCCCCACTTGAAGATGGGAGCCCATGCTGGCTGGTTCTCGGTCTGGGTGGAGCCGAAGATGTCCTCGCCGGACACGCCCTGGTCAGCGCCCAGGATGTTACCGATCTTCCACAGGAGGTTGGAGGAACCAGTAGCGGAATCCTCGTTGGTGGAGCCCTCGGTGGTGTTCTCGGAGGAGGACAGCGCAGCGGAGGAGTCAGGGGTCTCGGTGTTCTCCTGTGCGCCTGCAACTGCGGTGCCGGACAGGGTGATTGCGGAAGCGGTGGCCAGAGCCAGTGCAGCCTTGCGGAAGTTGTTCATGAAAATATTCCTTCTCTTATTCGTGGTGGAAAGTGGTCCGCTGAAGCTATTACTTAGCGAGGAAGTTGGCGTAGATGAAGTTGGCTGCTGGAGCAATGACCAAGCCGAAGATGGAGGCGGCCACGCCTGCAACACCTACGCCGTACATCAGCTGAGCCCAGAGCGGCTGGTCGCCGAATCCGGACTTGTCGGAGCCGAAGATGGCACGAGGATCAGCTTCTTCGCCGAATTCCAGGGCATCGCCCAGGGAGCCAGCGGAGGAGCCGGTCTCGGAGAGGTTGACGTTGGACTCTTCGTTTGGCAGGGCGCCGCCGTCCTGAGCACCAGCGACGGTCATTCCGCCAAGTGCGACGGTGGTGGCGGTGGCGATGGCCAGAGCGGAGTTACGGAGCTTACGCATCTTGGTAAACCTTTCAGGTGAGATGAATGAAAGCCGAAGAATGCGAAACTTATTTAGAACCAGTCTTTCCGGGAGGTTCTTCGCATCCTGACAACAGGAACAATACAGCTAAATTTCAGATATCGCACCAAAAAAGAAAAATTGATTGTTGTGCATTGATGGGCCAGAGATGCTCTCTGAGTTTCTGCTAACAAGGAAGCAAGAATGCTGTTACTTAAAGTTCACCTCCATTTATACCGCAGTTCTTAATAACTTCATTAACACTTCCTGAATCTTAATTCAGCACATGTGAGATGAGGTTTTGTGTGAGATGCAGGGAAAACGCCGATTCTCGCCGAGGTAATCTTAATCTATCGAAGGCTGCAGTTTTAACAAATTCTTAGGTTTAAACCCGAAAAAAGAACCTTGCATTGTTTAACAGAATGCAGAACCTTAAAGCCCTTCTTGAGACTGTAAAAATCTGGCAGGCCTTCGGTGGTGATTCAAATCACGAGGGGAGTTCGCTAAAAAACAGAATCCTTACCCCCCCAAATGTGCAGCATTTTTACAACGCTGCGCAAAAGTGGGCCCATGGCTCATCGGATCGCACCAATTCCCCATAGTCCGGAAGCCAGAATAGTGCGCACGGTATCCTAGGGTTGTGCTTTTATCTGATCGAGACCTCACAGCAGCCATCGAGGCTAAGCGCCTCGTATTGGATCCCTTCGATGCATCAATGATCCAGCCTTCAAGCATCGACGTGCGCCTGGACGGCTTTTTTCGCGTGTTCAATAACTCCAGGTACACGCACATCGATCCCAAGCTTCCGCAGGAAGAGCTGACCACCCTGGTGGAAGTTGAGGGTGACGAGCCTTTCATTCTTCATCCCGGCGAGTTTGTTCTGGGTTCCACGCTGGAGCACTTCTCCATCCCGGATGATCTCGCGGGACGTTTGGAGGGGAAGTCCTCGCTGGGTCGGCTCGGTTTGGTCACTCATTCGACGGCAGGCTTCATCGATCCGGGCTTTACCGGCCACATCACGCTGGAGTTGTCTAACGCGGCAAACTTGCCGATCGCCCTGTACCCCGGCATGAAGGTGGGGCAGCTGGCGATCTTCAAGACGACCAGTCCGGCAATTAATCCTTATGGCTCCGGCCCATTGGGATCCAAGTACCAAGGGCAGCGCGGTCCCACCGCATCCAAGGCGTACTTAAATTTTCAGAACTAGGCACGTTTTGAGCCATTCGGGGTAGGCTTGAACAGTCAATCTTTTGGCGCACGGACCATCCATCTCACCCCTTGAGGGCTCATTGTGATCACCTTTCAGAACGTCAGCGTTCAATTCCCCGGCGCCAGTGGCCGCGCGGTGGATCAGTTCAGTCTTGAAGTGCCCACCGGTCAGACCACCGTCTTCCTCGGTAGTTCGGGCTGTGGCAAGACCACACTCATTCGCTGCGTGAACCGGATGGTGCAACCGACCAGCGGCATGGTGCTCATCGATGATGAAGATGTCTCGGATCGACCACCGATCCAGCTGCGCCGCTCAATCGGCTACGTATTGCAGGATGCGGGTCTGCTGCCACATCGCACCGTGGGATTCAATATCGGCACGGTGCTGCGCCTCAACGGCGTATCCAAGGCGGAAGCAGAAAAGCGCGCACGGGACACTGCAGCCCAGGTGGGACTCACCGAGGAGCAGCTGGCCCGCTATCCGCACGAGTTGTCGGGTGGCCAGCAGCAGAGAGCAGGCGTGGCTCGAGCGCTGGCAAGCGATCCCAACATCCTGCTGATGGATGAGCCCTTCGGTGCCGTGGACCCGATTGTTCGCCGCGAACTTCAAGAGTTGATGCTTGAGTTGCAGGAACGCCTGCACAAGACGGTCATCCTGGTTACCCACGACGTCCGCGAGGCCTTCACCCTGGGAGACAATGTGGTGCTGCTACAGGAAGGCGCGCACATCGCGCAGCAGGGACCTCCGGAAGATATCGCCACCAAGCCAGCCAATGACTTCGTCCGCAGCTTCATTGGCATCGACGATTCCACCTACCGAGTCATGACCGTCAACGGCCAAGACGTGGTGGTTGATCAGTTTGGTGCGGTTATTGGGCCATTGGAACGCTCATGAATTGGCTGACCACCAATTGGGATACGGTGCTGGATTTGGGGGTGAGCCACCTGTGGCTTGCCTTGCCACCAATCGTGTTGACCTTCTTTGTTTCCTTGCCGTTGGGCTGGGCCGCCTATCGCCTCTCGGCGCAGAATACGTCGCGGAAATTTCTCGACGGCGGCGCGATCATCATCGGCTTGACCAGCATCCTCTACGCCATTCCTTCCTTGGCGCTGTTTCTGCTGCTGCCGATGATCTTTGACTCTCCGATTCTCAGCCCATTCAACGTCATCAGCGCGCTGTTTCTCTACGGGATGGCGCTGCAGACTCGCGTGGTCGCGGAATCGTTCACGGCGGCGTCGGCAACACAATCGGCGGCCGTAGGCGCATCGAGTGCGCTTGGCTACTCAGAGGGACAACGGATTTGGAACGTCGAGCTGCCGCTGGCAGGGCCAGGCATTCTGGCGGGCATGCGAGTGGTCAGTGCGTCCACCATCAGCATGGTCAGCGTTGGAGCGCTGGTGGGTGTCAGTAGCCTCGGCGATCTGATCACTCAGGGGTTCCTACGCAGTTACCCGGAGCAAATCATAGTGGGAACGCTGGCGATCGTGGTGGTGGCGCTGCTCATGGACGCGATTCTGGTTGTTTTAGGGCACATTTTGATGCCGTGGCAACGAGTTCTGCGGGAGGCCGGTCATGCTTAGCGATTTCTTTAATGCCACCGTGGGCCAACGAATATGGGAGCACGTGTGGCTCTCACTTCTGGGCCTCGTTCCGGCGATCCTCATCGCGGTGCCGTTGGGGCTGTTCATCGGGCATACCGGGCGAGGCCGTGCAGTTGCCGTGGCCATGTCCGGCGGATTGCGCGCAATCCCTTCGCTGGGTCTGCTGACTGTCCTAGCGTTGTTCTTGCCGGGCGGGGCGGTGGATCGGGCGTGGCTGCCATCTATGATCGTGCTGCTGATCTTGGCCATTCCTCCGATCCTGGCTGGCTCCTATGCAGGCGTGCAGCAGATCAAGCCAAGCGTCATTGATGGCGCGCGAGCCACCGGACATTCGGAAATGCAGACTCTCCGCTCGGTGGAGATTCCGCTGGCTCTCCCACAAATTCTCGATGGTATTCGCAGCGCAGCAGCCCAGGTTGTGGCCACTGCCACGCTATGCGCCTATATCGGTGCGGGTGGCTTGGGCAGGTATTTGATCGATGGACTGGCTCAGCGCGATACCCACATGATGCTGGTGGGCGTGGTGTGGGTCATCGTGCTGGTCATCATTTTGGAGGCGATGCGCATGCTGCCACCGCATCCGCCGGAGCAGTCGTCGACGCGTGTCGGGGAAGCTCAGGGAGACCGGCGCGGACTCCCGTTGTTGGTGGCCGTGCTGAGCGCAGTCCTGGTGGTGGCCATTGTGGCCGGGGGAACCGTCTTTGGTGGAGCGCGCAGCGGGGACACAGTGCGCGTGGGCGCAGCAAATTTCCCGGAAAGCGAAATTATCGCTCAGATCTACGTGCAAGCGTTGGAAAAGCAGGGGATCCACGCAGAACTGGTTCCTGGGATTGGTGCGCGCGATGCCTACCTGGCAGCTTTGGAAAACGGTGAGATCGATATCGTTCCGGAATACGTGGGCAACGTGGCGCAGTACTACGCAGAATCCCCGGGAGCGCCGCAGGTGGATCTGGGTCCAGGCACAGACACTGAACAGGCCGTCTCCGCTTTGAACGAGGTGCTTCCCGCAGGCCTGAGCAGCGGTCCAGTGGCACCCGGCGAGAGTAAGGACAGCTATCGCGTGCTGCCAGAAGTTGCGGAGCAATATGGCCTACAAACCTTGGGAGATCTCCGCAAACTGGTGGCGGGCAATGGTGGATCACTGAAAATCGGTGGATCGCCCGAAATCGAGACCCGCAGCTATGGTCCACCGGGACTGGCCTCCGTGTATGGGGTTCCAGCGGAGAGCATGCAGTTGGTGCCTATCAGCGATGGCGGAGGCCCGCTGACCGTCCAGGCTTTGTTGGAGAAGTCCGTGGATACCGCCGATATTTACACCACCACGCCGGTGCTCGGGCCAAACGGCCGGGAGGTGGAACTGGTGGAGCTGCAGGATCCGAAGCTGTTGATTCTCCCGCAGAATGTGGTGCCGCTGTCCCGCGAGGACAGCATGACGGAGCAGATGCGTGAGACCTTACAGAAGGTGCAGGACAAGCTCACCACGGAAGAGCTCAAGCAGATGAACTTGCGCAATTCCGGCCCAGAGAAGGCGAACTCTTTGCGTATCGCACGGGATTGGTTGAAAAACAATGAAGTGAGCGCCGAAAACTAGGCCGAGAATAGGTTTTGCTTAGCGGCCCTGTGGGCTAGGCAAAGTAATGACTAATCATTTACCTTCGTTTCACCGTTAATTCACTTGCGCTCGGTAGCATCAACACCTATGCGTATGACTGTGTTTGGCACGGGATACCTGGGCGCTACCCACGCCGCCTGCATGGCGGAATTGGGGCACGACGTGCTAGGTGTGGACGTGGATGAGGCAAAGATCAAGTCCCTCACGGAAGGCAAAGTTCCGTTCTTCGAACCCGGCCTTCCAGAGCTGCTGCAGCGAAACCTAGATAGCGGGCGATTGGGGTTCACCACGGATTACGAGGAAGCCGCGCAGTTCGCCAACGTGCACTTCATCGGCGTGGGCACTCCCCAGAAGAAGGGCTCTTATGCCGCGGATACCACGTACGTCCGCGCTGTGGTGGAATCCTTGGCGCCGCTGATCGAGGGCGAGCACCTCGTGTTGGGAAAGTCCACCGTTCCCGTAGGAACCGCAGCACAGCTGCAGTCCTTGGCAGACGAAAATACCAACGATGGCGCTTCTATCGAGGTGGCCTGGAACCCAGAGTTTCTGCGTGAAGGTCACGCAGTCAAAGACACTCTGCGCCCAGACCGTATCGTCCTGGGACTTCATGAAGGCGGCAACGCGGAAGCACTAGCCCGCGAGGTATACGCGGACGCTCTGCAGCAGGACACCCCTTTCCTTGTCGTCGACCTTCCCACGGCGGAGCTGGTCAAGGTCTCCGCGAATGCCTTCCTGGCCACCAAGATCAGTTTCATCAACGCGGTCAGCGAAGTCTGCGAGACCGTGGGTGCGGACGTCACGGCGCTGGCAGATGCCATTGGCCTAGATGAACGCATCGGTCGCAAGTTCCTCGGCGCTGGCCTGGGCTTCGGCGGAGGTTGCTTGCCCAAGGACATCCGCGCTTTCATGGCGCGCGCCGGCGAGCTGGGCGCAGACCAAGCAATGTCCTTCCTGCGCGAAGTAGATGCCATCAACATGCGGCGTCGCGAGAAGATGGTCGAACTAGCACGCCAGGAACTGGGCGGCTCCCTGTTGGGTCGAAACGTCACCGTGCTGGGCGCAGCCTTCAAGCCCAATAGCGACGACGTCCGCGATTCACCTGCCCTGAATGTGGCCGGATCCCTGTCTCTCAGTGGTGCCGCGGTGACGGTCTTCGACCCAGAAGCTATGACCAACGCACAGCGCTTGTTCCCCACGCTGAACTACGCAGAATCCATCGAGGAAGCGCTGCGCGGCGCGGAGATCGTACTGGTTGCCACCGAATGGAAGGAATTCCAGGAGCTGGATCCGGAATGGGCTCGTACCCTCGTGGCGGGCGAGCCAGTGCACGGAAAGCCCATCGTGATCGACGGACGCAACTGCCTGAATACCGAGGCATGGAAGTCCGCAGGTTGGGAGTTCCGCGCTCTGGGTCGCGGTTAATTGAATTAGCCCAACGGTGTCGCTAGGGCATACGAAAAACGAAGCAGTCCAGCGAGAAACTCGCTGGACTGCTTCGTTGCTTAGTACTTCAGTGACCTACCACGCAGGTGCATCGTTCATGCGCAGCTCGGAGTACTTCGCCTCCGGGACGGAGGAGGTGTACGGCCGGCCCTCTGGCTGCCATGAGTGATCCTCGCTGCACTTAACATTCTGGTTGTTGCTATCCAGCATGGTGAATCCCCACGCCAACTTGCCCTGCTAGTGCGCAGGCAACTCATAGTGGCCGTCCACCTGGTTGAGCTTCCAGTACACCTCGTAGACGTAGGAGAACCCGTACTGCTGGGTTAGGTACTTCGCCAGCTCGCCTTCTCCCTTGACCTTTGCGCTGGTCTCGGTGGTCTGTCGGCGAAACGTGGTCACCGGGTGTGTGACGGGAACGCCTTCGTCATTCCAGCGCTGTGGCAGCTGGAAATCACCGGGGAACGTGCTCGCTGCTGCGTCTGCAGCTCGGCGAAGAATGCACAAATTATGCGACAATCTGCAAATAGTGGTGAATAACACAAAACCCGCCCGAGGTCTACCCTCGAGCGGGTGCGTTTTGCGAAACCTGCCCTTAGTAAAGGCATGTTTCGTGACCGAGCATTACTGCTTGTAGCTGGACAAAAAGTTGCCCAAACGCTCGATAGCGCGCTCCAGATCACGAGCCCACGGTAGGGTCACCACACGGAAGTGATCCGGGGTCGGCCAGTTGAATCCGGTACCCTGCACCATCTGAATTTTTTCTGCACGCAAGAGATCGAACATGAACTTCTCATCGTCGTGAATCTCATGCACGTTCGGGTCCAGCTTCGGGAATGCATACAGCGCGCCCATAGGCTTCACGCAGCTCACACCGTCGATCTCGTTGAGCTTCTCCCACGCGGCGTTGCGCTGCTCCAGCAGGCGACCGCCCGGCAGCACCAGGTCATCAATCGATTGCCGGCCGGAGATCGCCACCTGGATGGCATGCTGTGCCGGAACATTCGGGCACAGTCGGGTGCTGGCCAGCAAGGTAATGCCCTCGATCAGACCCTCCGCGTGGTGCTTCGGGCCGGTGATAACCATCCATCCAGCACGGTAGCCTGCTACGCGATACGCCTTGGACAAGCCGTTATAGGTGATGCACAGAAGATCTGGGCAGAGGCTGGCGATGTTGATGTGCTTGGCGTCGTCATACAAAATCTTGTCGTAAATCTCGTCGGCCAGGATCAACAAAGAATGCTCCCGAGCCACGTCCACAATCTTCTGCAACACTTCGCGGGAGTAGACCGCGCCCGTGGGATTATTCGGGTTGATGACCACGATTGCCTTGGTGCGCTCGGTGACCTTCGCCCGGATGTCCTCGATGGACGGGTTCCAATCATCTTCCTCGTCGCACAAGTAGTGCACGGGCTTGCCGCCAGCCAGGGATGTCGCAGCGGTCCACAGTGGGTAGTCGGGGGAGGGGATGAGCACTTCGTCGCCGTCATTGAGCAGCGCCTGGGTGGTCATCGTGATCAGCTCGGATACGCCGTTGCCCAAGTAGACATCTTCCACGTCAAACGTGGGGAAATCTGGGATGACCTCATAGCGCGAAAATACCGCGCGACGTGCGCTGATGATGCCCTTCGATGTGGAGTAACCCTGCGCTGTAGGCAGCGCCGCAATCATGTCGCGCATGATCACATCCGGCGCCTCAAAACCGAACACGGCAGGGTTGCCAGTGTTGAGCTTGAGGATGCGGTGGCCATCCGCCTCCATACGTTCCGCCTCGGAATTAACCGGTCCGCGGATTTCGTACAGAACGTTTTGCAGCTTGGTCGATTGATCAAGCGTGCGCAGTTCGCTGGGTCGAAGGGGTTTACTCATTCTTCCCATTGTGCCAGTTGGTCGAGGCGGAATCTAACCCTTGGGAGGGATTTTCCGAATTATGAGACGGAACAACTAACCGTTGCCACCGGCATTACCTGTGTCGTTGCCGCCACCGTTTCCGGTTCCTGCGTCGCCGCCAGAGGTGGGCGTGGGCTCCGGTGAGGGGCTGGGATTAGCGGATGGGGCAGGAGGTGCCGAGGTAGTAGGTGCGTTCGGGGCAGAGGGCTCAGGCTTGGGGGAATCCGACGGTTTTGGCTTGGAGCTGGAAGGCTTCGGCTCGGAAGTTTGGGGCTCCTCGGTGGACGGCTCAGCCGGCGCCGGGGGCACGTAGTACTCCGTGTAGACCGAACCGGCAGTGCCGTCACCGCCGCCAATCTCTGGGGCATCGTCCCATTTGCCGGTCGTTGTCGCGGCCGGGTGCGGAGGAGACAGCGTGGTGTCTCCTCCGGTGAAGGAGTCCCGGCCCACGTCCAGGGTCTTCATCATGAAGAAGGCCAGGATGGACAGCAGAATCGCCATGATGATGCCCACGCAGACCACCCATGCCCAGATAGGCATGATGCTTTGGGCTTTGTCCATAAACCGGTCAAAACGGGAAGATTCTTGCTCTTCAGTGGCGGTTTCTGAACCGGAGGTACTCACGGTGGCTTCAGGCTTCCTTGTTTCTTCCGGCAGGGTCTTTTTCTCCTCGCCGGGTTGAGATTGGGGGTTACCAGCGGACATCTGCGGGTCTCCCTTACGCATATTCGACGGCGAGCTTCCTAAGCGGCAATGCTCTGGCCTGCAGGCCAGAATCGGCATTACCCAATTCAACTCATGGTAGTCCACGGGAGGCGTGGAATCTGAGTTTGGGGACGGCCGTCCTGTCCAAAGGTGCGGAGTTTCAGACTGCGAAACTATCTATTTTTGGCTGGTCACAAGCGCAATCATCTCCTTGCGCGCTGCTTTGGCCTCGCGTGATTTTGTGAGGTGGAACATGTGCACTCCACCCGCTTGGGGATGCAAGGTGGCAGAGATTCCGGCTTCGTTGAGGCGGTCGGTGAGCGCGGTGGCGTCGGGAAAAGAAAGATCCCTGTCCCCGCACCACACGTCCACCGTTGCGCCGGCCAGGACTTCCTGCCACCTTTCCACCGGGAGGTTGAGCGGGGAGACGGTGGGATGCGCGGTGGCGTGACCTGGGTCCGTGATGCCCGCGTGCACGAGGCCCTGGGCCCACAAGTTGCCTTGAGGTCGTAGTTGGGTGGGATCGAGGATGGGGTCAGCGTCCTTATATTTTTCGACGCCAGGGTTGCTCAAATCCAAGTCCACCCACGGTGCGTTGAGTATGAATTGCCGGGGCGCGGGAAGGCTGGAATCTGCAATAAACGTGCCGAGGGCGAGGCTGCCACCGGCGGAATCAGCGATGAGGGAGATATTTTCTGGACCGTGATCTTCGACCAATTGGGCGTAGACGGCAAAGATGAGATCTAAGCCGTGAGTGCAGTTGTAATCCGGGATGAGGCCGTACAAGGGGATCTCTACGCGAAGCCCGGCCTCGGCCATCTGGGCGATGAAATCCCAGTTCCGTGCCTTGATTGGCTGGGCAAAGCCGCCGGGGATTAAGTACAGCACGGCTTGGGTGGCAGCATCCGCGGCGGGGAGTTCGCCGAGGGAATCAGCGTGTGGATCGTAGTGGGTGATGTCCGTGGCGCTGGTTTCCGCGAATTTCATGGGGGCCACTGAATAGACCTCGAAGCCGTTGACTTCGCGGGAAGACACGGCGAAGTGCTGCCGGAGCGCGTGGGGTGGCTCGGCGGGGAGGGTGGTCTGTGGTTCGGAGGAATCTGTGGAGAACAGAGAGGCGAACCGATCCAAAAAGCTCATGGTCCTAGGTTAATTGAAAACTCTTGGAGGATATCGCTGCAGGTGGGAAGGGGTTGGGAAAAATTTTTGGAAAAAGTTGAGTGAATCGGGAACAACTTTGGGTGGCCGTGAGTTGTATAGGATGTCAGCTAGTTGAGCTGGACGGACTCAAGTTAGTTTGACGCAAAGAAAATTTTGCGGATACTGGATGTCAGTACTTGAGTCTGAGGCACTAAAGGCTCAAATAAAATACACCGTTCACTTACATAGGAGGACAAAGAAATGGGACGCGCAGTAGGCATTGACTTGGGAACCACCAACTCTGTGGTTTCCGTATTGGAAGGTGGCGAGGCAACCGTTATCGCCAACTCCGAGGGAGCACGCACCACCCCTTCCGTGGTCGCATTCGCTAAGAATGGTGAAGTTCTCGTCGGACAGTCCGCCAAGAACCAGGCGGTCACCAACGTCGATCGCACCATCCGCTCCGTCAAGCGCCACATGGGCACTGACTGGACGCAGAACGTCGACGATAAGGATTACACCCCACAGGAAATCTCCGCTCGCACGCTGATGAAGCTCAAGCGTGACGCTGAGTCTTACTTGGGCGAGGACGTCACCGATGCGGTGATTACCGTTCCTGCATACTTCAACGACGCTGAGCGTCAGGCAACCAAGGAAGCTGGACAGATCGCAGGACTGAACGTGCTGCGCATCGTCAACGAGCCCACTGCGGCTGCACTGGCTTACGGCCTGGAAAAGGGCGATAAGGAGCAGACCATCCTGGTCTTCGACCTCGGTGGCGGTACCTTTGACGTCTCCCTGCTGGAGATCGGCGACGGCGTGGTAGAGGTTCGCGCTACCGCTGGTGATAACAAGCTGGGTGGCGATGACTGGGATCAGCGCATCGTCGACTGGCTCGTAGAGAAGTTCAAGAGCGCCAATGGCATCGACCTGACCAAGGACAAGATGGCTCTGCAGCGTCTGCGCGAGGCTGCTGAGAAGGCAAAGATCGAGCTGTCTTCCTCCCAGCAGGCAAGCATCAACCTGCCGTACATCACGGTGGACGCAGACAAGAACCCACTGTTCTTGGACGAGACCCTGACCCGCACCGAGTTCCAGCGCATCACAGAGGATCTGCTGGAGCGCACCAAGGTTCCTTTCGAGAAGGTTCTCAAGGATGCCGAGGTAGATGTCAAGGACATCGACCACGTTGTGCTGGTGGGCGGTTCTACCCGTATGGCTGCAGTTTCCGAGATGGTCAAGGACCTGACCGGCGGCAAGGAGCCAAACAAGGGCGTTAACCCAGACGAAGTTGTTGCCGTGGGTGCCGCTCTGCAGGCCGGCGTGCTGCGTGGCGAGGTCAAAGACGTGCTGCTGCTGGACGTCACCCCTCTGTCCCTGGGCATTGAGACCAAGGGCGGCGTGATGACCAAGCTCATCGAACGCAACACCACCATCCCAACCAAGCGTTCGGAGACCTTCACCACGGCTGAGGACAACCAGCCTTCCGTGCAGATCCAGGTCTTCCAAGGTGAGCGCGAGATGGCTGCTCACAACAAGCTGCTGGGATCCTTCGAGCTGGGCGACATCGCTCCAGCCCCACGCGGAGTTCCACAGATCGAGGTCACCTTCGATATCGACGCCAACGGCATCGTCTCCGTGTCCGCCAAGGACAAGGGAACGGGCAAGGAGAACACCATCCGCATTCAGGATGGCTCCGGACTGTCTCAGGAAGAGATCGACCGCATGGTTAAGGATGCCGAGGCTCATGCAGACGAGGACAAGAAGCGCCGCGAGGAGCAAGAAGTCCGCAACTCTGCAGAGACCATGGCTTACCAGACCCGCAAGTTCGTCACTGACAACGAGGACAAGATCTCCGAGGAGCAGAAGAACAAGGTCGAGGATGCTGCCAAGGCTGTTGACGAAGCCCTGAAGGGCGATGACATCGAGGCCATTAAGGATGCAGTGGAGAAGCTCTCCGCTGAGTCTCAGGAGATCGGCAAGGCCCTCTACGAGCAGGAAGCTGCAGCAGATGCTGAAGGTGCCGCTGCAGGCGACACTGAGGGTGCGGCAAACGAGGACCCTAACGTAGTCGACGCAGAGGTTGTCGATGAGGAGGATGACAAGAAGTAATGGCTGAGACTGACTGGACTGACAATCCAGGCGACCCATCCGCCACGGATGAGGAAACCTTGGATGCGATGGAAGCCAACGACGTAAACCCGGAACCTGCCGACGTTGATGCCGTGGACCAAGAGGTTCAGGACATTCTCTCTGGAGAGGAAGGCGCTGAAGAAGACGCTTTTGCGGATGCCGTTGCTGACGAGCAGGAACTCGCTGAGGAAATGGATGAGGAAGACCGCCTGCGCAAGCAGGTGGAGGAAACCACTGATGACCTCAAGCGCGTGACTGCTGAGTATGCCAACTACCGCCGCCGCGTAGAGCGCGATCGCGTGGCAGTAGCGGATAACGCCCGCGCAGATGTGGCAGACAAGCTGCTGCCTCTGATGGACGATCTTCAGTTGGCAGAATCTCACGGAGATCTGACCGGCCCGCTGAAGTCCACCTACGACAAGCTTCAGGCTGTGCTTGGTGGTCTGAAGGTCGAGGCCTTCGGCGATGAAGGTGACGAGTTCAACCCTGATCTCCACGAGGCCGTGCAGGACACGTCTTCCGGCGAGGTCAAGGTGCTGGGCACCGTCTTGCGCAAGGGCTACCGCCTGGGTGACCGGGTGCTACGCACCGCGCTGGTGATCATCACCGATCAGCAGTAAATAGCTGTTTAGATCAGGAAGGGCTCCTGCCGGCAATGTGCTGGCAGGAGCCCTTTGTTGTGTAGGAATGGAGCGCGTTTACGCCACCGGCGGGGGAGTGGGGCCGTCTGGGCCATTGTCGTCCGGATCATCCGGATCATCAGGATCGTCCGAGGGGCTGCCAAAGCCCTTCATCCAATCCTCCGGCGCGTCAGGCCCCTCATTCATCTGCGTCATCAGATACGCCGTGGGCTTGATCTGAATTTCCGTTTGCTGCTCGCCGGGCTCCGGCATCTTGATATCGGAAATTGTCTCAATCTGACCCTCGTGCCACAGGTGCAGGCGAGGGCTGATCTTGTCCGGGGACTTGAAGTATTCGTCCGCGGACGCCGTGGCCAGCAGACCGATGGTGTGGAATAGTTCCATACCTGCGGTGACGTCACGCACCAGCATTTGGCCGGTCGAAGGCATGGTAAACAGCACGCCGGAATCCATATCGATCTGCGGGAGGAACTTCTCAATCAGCTCCTCCAAGAAGATAGGGGCGCTGCCGATATATGGCGAGGTGCCCTCAAAAGCCCATACCTTTTCCTTAGGGCCCGGCGAGATCTCGTTGAAATGCAGGTCAGAATCGATGAGCTCCTGCCACAGGTTCCGGTAGCCCATACGGTACAGATCCTCGACGGGGCCGCGATCCGCCATGGTCTGTTCGTTCAGCGGGAACGTGGCGTGCATGCTCACCTTGCGGTCGCGCCCCGTTGCTGCCTGCCGTGGCTGGGGCGGTGTGGGTTCTGCACCGTCGCGCGGCATGTCCAACGTGAGGCGGATCAGCGTATCGGCGCTAAACGGACGCACCGGCGCGTGGGGCCCGAAGTCTGCGGTTCCGCCAGATGCTTCGGCGATCTCCAGCGGCTGCAAAGTCACACGCATGCGACGGTAGAAATCCGCATCTTCCAGCGTCGAGGGGTCAAACACCGTCAGGTACGGGCTGGAATTGACGTTCACAGGCGTGCTGGCGCGAGCTGGAACTGGCTCAACCTCCGCCTCAGTGGGGGTTGGCTCCTCCGGAGACTCGGGGGAAGAGCTGGAAGGGGACGGGGTTGGCGTCGAAAAAGAATCATCCGAACTTCCCTGCGGCCGTGCGCTGGAGGAATCTGAGGCGGAATCGCCAAAGAGACGTTTGAACCAGTTGTTCCTGCGGGCACTCATACCTCCACCCTAACGAACCGCAGGACAGGCATTGCCCTCACCGCCCTAAAGACATGCTGGGAAAGCCATGAGAGAGGCTGTGGGAAAAGGAGGTGGAGAATTGGGGAATGAATAAGTAGAGCGCCGCGTTAGGTTGAGTAGATCAAAAAAGTTAAGCGGGGTAGACTCAAGAATATTGAGTGAGTGCGTGTAAGGCCTTTACGGCAAACACTTGGGCAGAACAGCCACTAAACGCACGCAAACCGCAGCAAATTCTATGAAGGAGAATGAGGATGTCACAACAGGAGTGGGTAGATAAGGACTACTACCGCGACCTGGGTGTGTCCTCCAGTGCGAGCGCCGAAGAAATCAAGAAGGCGTATCGCAAGATTGCACGGGAGGATCATCCAGATAAGAAGCCAGGCGACGCAGCAGCAGAAGCACGGTTTAAGACCGCCTCGGAAGCGTATTCCGTGGTAGGAGACAAAGAAAAGCGCAAGGAATACGACGAGTTCAAGCGGCTCATAGCCTCTGGCGGCTTCGGCATGAGCGGAGCCGGCACACGCAGGAGCTCCGGAATGGGCGACATGGGCGGTTTCGGCGGCTCCGGCGCCGGATTCGGCAGCTCGTTTGGTGGTGCCGAGTACGACATGTCCGACATTTTCGGAGGCGGCGGCCTCGGCGATGTCTTCGGTGGCATGTTCGGCGGCGCAGGCGCTGGAGCGGGCGCGTCTGCAGGACGCGGCGCCACGCACAGCACCGTGCGGGATCGCGGCTCGGATGTGGAAACCGAGATCATCTTGGAGTTCCGCGAGGCCACCAAGGGCGTGACCATCCCCATCCGCCTGACCAGCCCCGCCCCGTGCGCCACCTGCCACGGCTCGGGCGCCAAGGAAGGCACCTCGCCACAAACGTGTGGGCAGTGCCACGGCAGCGGAATGGTCAGCGAGAACCGCGGATCCTTCGGATTCTCGCGCCCCTGCGAGGCCTGCGCCGGGCAAGGAACCATCATCAAGGAACCGTGCCCAGACTGCCGCGGCGAAGGCCGTCAGACCCGTCCGCGCACCATCACCGTCCGCGTGCCCGCGGGCGTTGTGGACGGTCAAAAGGTGCGGCTGGCCGGGCAAGGTGCCGCTGGTCAGCGCGGAAAGCCAGCGGGCGATCTGCTGGTCACGGTGCACGTGAAGAAGGACAAGGTCTTCACTCGCAGCGGCGACGACCTCAAGTTGACCGTGCCGGTCAGTTTCTCCGAGCTGGTCCTCGGTGGAGCCGTGACGGTGCCGACGCTGGACTCCCGAGTTCGCGTGCGCATCCCGCAAGGCACCGCTGATGGCACCACCCTGCGGGTCCGGGGACGCGGCGTGAATAAGCGCAACGGCGCCAGCGGCGATTTGCTGGTGACCGTCAAGGTGGAGGTGCCCACGGACCTCGACGAAGGCGCGATGAGCGCACTGCGCAAGTACTCAGAAGAGGAAAAGCGCAGCGGCTTTGATCCGCGGGAAAACTGGGAAGGTAAGTGACAGGTGATCCATCATGAACAGCAATTCCCAGAATTCCGATAAACAAGGCGAGAATGCAGCCCGCAAAGGCACGCACGAGGTCTTCGTGATCTCCGTTGCGGCGGAGATCACGGGTATGCACGCACAAACCTTGCGCACGTATGACCGGATGGGGCTGGTCTCTCCGCAGCGCACCCAAGGCGGCGGGCGCCGTTACTCTCGTAAGGACATCGAGGACTTGCAGGAGATCCAACGGCTTTCGCACGAGGAAGGTGTCAACCTCGCGGGTATCCGCACCATAATCGAGCAGCAAAATCGCATTTCCGAGTTGGAGCACGAGGCCGCGCAGCTACGCAAGAAGCTGGCAAAGGCGCAGCAGCAGATGCGGGCGGAGAGCTCGGCGTCGGGAAGAAACCGGGGAGAAATCGTCCACGTGCCACGCTCCACGGCCGTGGTGATGTGGGAGCCGCGGCGGCGCAAGCGGGATTAGAGTTCCCGCTGGCTGCGGCCTGCCTATAGCGAAACGGAGCCCGTCAGGATGCCGTAGAGCGTGTAGAACGCGCAGGCGGTGATCAGCGCGGCGATGATCCACTCGAAGAGGTTGAAGATGCGTCCGCCCGCGCGCATGCGGGTGATCACGTAGATGATCAAGCCTGGCAGCACCAAGAGTGTGCCCAGCAGGACGAACTTCAGCTCTGCGGCGTACAGCAGCCACAGTGAGTACAGGAATGCGACCAGTCCCAGCACCAAGTGGATGGTGTTGGTGGACGAGCTGACCTTCGGGCCGGAGAGATCGAACTTTCGACCCGCGTCCGGGTGTGCGATGCCTTCTCCGCGCGTGGAGAGGAATAGCAGGTAGAGCGCCGAGAATACGTAGGGGAGCAGGTAGAGCGAGGTGGCCAACTGCACCATCGTGGTGTACGTGGACTCGTTGAGGTAGAACACCACGATGAACGCCTGGATCACCACGGCGGAGCACAGCTGAGAGACTACGGGGGCGCCCAAGGCATTGGTCTTTCCGATGATCTTGGGCAGCAGTCCGTCCTGAGCCATCAAGGTGATGGGCTCGGCACAAAGCATCTGCCAGGACACGTAGGCACCCAGCACGGAGATGCACAGGCCGATGCTGATCAGTCCGGCGCCCCAATCGCCCACGGCAGCCTGAAGAACGGATCCCATGGAGTTGTCTCCCATGGCTGCGAGCTCCTCGCGGGAAACCACACCGAAGCTCAAGAAGCTGACCGCCATCAGCAGGACAAAGACCACCACAAAGCCGATGAAAGTGGCGATGGAGATGTCCTTACGGTGACGAGCGCGCTTGGAGTACGTGGAGGCTCCCTCCACGCCGATGAAGGCCCACACGGTGAACAGCATCATGCCCTTGACCTGGTCCATCAGCGTTGCGGACTGGTCTTGGTTCTCGCCGAAGGTGGCAGCATGACCCCAGAAATCTGCGGTGAATACCTCGGGGTTGAAGCCCACGAAAGCCACCAAGACCAAGAAGGCGATGATCGGCAAGATCTTGGCGACCGTGGCTACCACGTTGAGGATCGCGGCCTGGCGCACGCCGCGGGAGAGCACAGTGAAAATCACCCAGGTCAGCAGTGAGGCGGCAAAGGCCTGCACGAGCGGGCGAGAGCCGTCAAAGATGGGAAGAAAGAATCCCAACGAGCTGAAGAACAGCGTGGCGTAGCCCACCTGCGCGATGATAGTGCCCAGCCAGTAGCCCCAGGCGGAGGCGAAGCCAATGAAATCTCCCAGCCCAGCGCGTACATAGGCGTACACGCCGGAATCCAAGTGGGGCTTGCGGGTGGCGAGTGCTTGGAATACAAACGCGATGCACAGCATGCCCACGCCGGTGATGGCCCAGCCGATCATCGCCGCGCCGGGCGAGGCCACGGACGCGACGTTTTGGGGGAGCGCGAAGATGCCCGCGCCCACGCAGGAGCCCACGATGAGGCTCACCAGGGTGCCCATGCGCACGGTGCGAGGATCGTCGACGACCAAGGTTTCGGCGGTACCTGGCGAGGGCTTACTGGATGCGGGAACTGCAACGCCATTAGTTGGGTTAGACCCATTATTTGAAGTCTTCACCAAAAGAACCATAGTCAATGGAATCCGATTTGTTGAATCATCGCGCCACAACACGTCGTCTTGCCGACTAATCACTGCCTGCCGCTGGTCAGATCCAGCGCGGGATCCCACAAATAAGAACTGTGCGTGTCCGTATCCCCGCGCCCCAGAATGTAGAGATCCATGAGCCGCTTCCACTGGTACTCGGACCACCCCGGTGCTCCTTCTGTGCCAAAGCCCGGCGACGAAGGATCCGGGCCGTGGGCCCCAAATTCTGGACCGGTGGCCAGCTGGATCAGGTCTCCCGGAACGTGGTGGCTCTCCACGTGCGCTGGTCCTGCAGAATTCGGCTCCTCAGAGTTCAGGCGCAGATCGTCGGCAGAATGCGCCCCCACGCCAGGGCTGCCCACGAACGTTACGTCATCTGCCTCTAAACCTGGCCCGTCCTGCGTGGCAGCCGTGCCCACGACCACCGAGCCGTAGCTGTAGCCCACCACATTCAACTTCGCTTCCGGGTTTCTCTCCCGCAACCCTCGCTGAAACGCTCGTAAGTCCGGTGCAGCCTTGTGGGCCGCCGAGCTGCCGATTGCCCCCACGAGGTTCTCCGGAGCGCGATACCCGTGCCATGCCACCACTGCAATGTTTTTCCCCTCGGCGCGAGCTCGCTCTACCTCCTGTATCGCCCATTGTGAGGTATTGTGCATCGCGCCCTCGCTACTGGACCCCACGCCGGAGACAAACGTGGTGATGGATTCCGCCGCGTCCACATCGCCCACCACAAATACCGGCCCCGTGGCGGTTTCCAGCCGTGTGACCTGTGGCGAGTCAGCTGCTTCCCTAGACATCGCCGCGGTGGTTCCCGCGGGTACCGGAGGAAGCTTGCGCGTCACTGGCATGGTGTTTGTTACCGACGCCAAGGCGCTCACCGCACCACCCGAACCGGAGTCCAGCGCGCGAACCAGTGCCACGGCGCTGGTGAGAATTCTGGTCAAAGTTTCTGCCATGGCCTGGGCACTCATACCCAGTCCCGGGATCCACGCGAGGGCGTGCGCGCTGACGTGTCCCGCAGGCGTGACCGGCATGAATACCGCACGGGCTGTGGATAGCGCCGCGCTGACGACGCCTTGTGCCAGCTGAAGTATCTGGATATATGCACCGGCCACGATGCTGACGGACTGCGCAGAGACTCCCAAGACGTCCAGTTGGTTCAGCGAGGCATCCAGCCGATGGGTGGCGGCATCGGCCGCTGGTCCTATCCACTGTTCGTTCGCTGACCACTCGGCTTGCTCTCTGGCATCCCCAGCCTGTTGGCTGAGCACCTTCCCGGAGCGGGCGGCAACGTCGGCGGTATGCGCTGCATCTCTAGTTTGGGCGCCCTCGATGGAGTACACGGTGACATTCATCGGCACAGCCCCATGGCCATGGACTGAGAGGCAGACGTTTCCTGCGCCCGCACGCTGCTGACGTACTTTCCGATTTGTTCTGCCGTTGCGTTCGTCATCGTGGCATGGGCGGAACCGGCGCGTGTAAAAGCCTCGCAGGCTTGGTTGACCGCCGTCATCATCATCTCGCCCGGCAAGGTCCATCGAGGAGCTTTCCCAATTTCCTCGGCTGCCTGCCGTGCCACAGAAGCAGCCTCCTTAATCTCCCCGGCCCGCTGCTCCACTGCCGTGGGCAGCAGCCACATCTGTCCCAAGCCCGCGAGGGCACTTTCCCATGCCATAACCCTGACCCCCTGATGGCGAATGTTCCGCCACCAATCTCAAACACCATCTCTAATACCGATCCGGGATCAGACTAAAGACAGCCCGGGACAACTCGGCCACGCTTCCATCACGCACCTGTGGAAGAACCCAGTTATTCACAGGTAGTCGAACATCCCCTTGAAATCGGCGCTAGGCTGGTGCTCATGCGAATTGCAGTGATTCAGATGATCGCCCAGCCGGACGTTGAAACTAACCTCGCGCTGATCCGCAAATACATTGCGGCGGCTGCGGCGAACCGTGCTGACCTGGTGGTTTTCCCGGAGGCGGCGATGTTCCCCTTCGATAACGGCCGCTTGGATCAGATCGCGCAGCCTCTCGATGGGCCTTTCGCTACCGCCGTGGTGGATACCGCGCGCAAGCACAACATCACTGCTGTTGTGGGCATGTTCACCCCTGCCGATACGGTGTACCGCCATCCTTCGGGGGACATTGTCGAAGAGCTGCCGGAGGGCGCAGGCCAAGCAAACAAGATCCGCCGTGTGTATAACACGCTCTTGGTTGCGGGGCCAGACCTGGTGACCTCCTATGACAAGATCCACACCTACGATGCCTTCGGATACTCAGAATCGGACACCGTCAAGCCCGGCACTCGCCGCATCACCTGTGAAGTCGCAGGCGTGACCGTGGGTCTTGCGACCTGCTACGATATTCGCTTCCCTAACCACTTCATTGACTTGGCCAACGCGGATGCCAAGGTCATCGTGGTTCCAACCAGCTGGGCGGACGGTCCTGGCAAGCTTGATCAGTGGCGCACTCTCACCGCTGCCCGCGCGCTGGATTCCACCAGCTACCTCGTGGCCGCTAGTCAGGCGCGCCCAGGAACCCCGGATCGCTACGGCCGCGCAGATGGCCCTACCGGCATTGGTCACTCCGTAGTGATCGGCCCAGATGGAGCCAAGCTGGCGGAGACCGGCTATGCCGCGCAGGTGTTGACGGTGGATATCGATCCGAACTACGTAGACAAGGTGCGCAAGAGCTTGCCTGTTTTGGCTGGTCACCTGCGCGAGCGCCAGCTCGAGGACATCGTGGTGGCCGTGGGCGACGAGCGCTAGCTAGCTCAAGTAGTCCCAATCGGTCGGGATGCCGAGGATCTGTTCTTCTGGCACCCCGGCCTTTGTGTTTAGTTGCTCGATCGCGTGGCGCACCATTTGCTGCGATCCCGCCACGATGAATTGATGATCGGGCAAGTACTTGGAGCTTTCTAGCGTGACCTCGAGTGCCGTGCCCTCCGTGAGCAGGGAATTGCGTGTGTAGTGCTGCCGTTCCTCGCGGGGAAGCCCGGTGGCCTCAGAGGGGTTGGTCCCCGCAGGCACTTCGAATTGCTGCACCACGGGAGTGAAACGCAGCCAGTCGAAGGCGCGCGCCAGCCCCAGTAGACCTTGGAGTTCGTAGAGCTGGCCCGGGTTGTGCGCGCCCCATACCAGGTGGGTGCGGCGTGGTTTCGCGCCGGGCGTGGGGGCCGTGGAATCCTTGCCAGGCACAAATCCCAGGCCATTGCCGAAAACTTGTTGCAGCACCATCGCCCGGGCGGGTGCGAGCCCGCCGTCTTCCGCGATGATGATTAGGTCCTTGTCTGCGTGCTCGTGCCAGGTGGGATCGTCATTGTGGAGTCCCAGTGGCGCGCCGTGGGCATCGGTCGGTTGTGCGGAGATCACCCATTCGTCTCCGACCGACGCCATGCTCGCCGCAGCCTCCAGGAATCCCCGTGTGCCCGCGTCGGTGCCTTCAGCGTCTTTAACCACGTGTAGTTCCAGCATGCCGTCTGGGTTGCTAGGCATCGCGGAATATAGGGGGCGCCATAGCAGCGGGGTGCAGGGAGTGCGGACCAGAAGCGGCTCGCCCGCGGCATAGGCAAGGGGAGTGCTAAGGTGCATGCGCACGACCGACACGGAGGAATTGCGATGCTCGATGTCCACGATCTTGCCTTGGGCGGTGACGGGATTGATGAGGTCAGAGGGCCCTGCCGAAGCTTCCCGTTCTTCGGCTTCTGCGCACCCCTGGGCCATGATGCTGCACCCCAGATACGCCACATCCTTGAGTGTCTTCACCCCGGCTGGGCTGACTTTGTTGTCAGTATCGCCGGGGCGAACGTAACGGTCGATCGTCTCGCCGATGGCAGTGGAGAGTGGTTCGTAGTGCTCGGAGCGGAAGCCGTGGCGTCGGAAAGAAGAACCCAAGGTAAACAACAACGTGGCGGCGGCGTGATTGAACTCCGCACGCGCATCCACGCCCTCTTCGAGGAAGCTGAGTAGGCGGATGAAAAAGCCGGTGTCTTGGGGAATGGTCTGCCCGAAGTGCGTGGCTTGCGCTGGGTCGGGGGAGCCTGCGCGGCGGGGCAGATCGACGGGTGACGGGGTGATCCTGCTGCTCATCAGGGCAGTCAGGGTGCCGAAAATGATCTCAGCGCGGTGGGCGCGAGCAGCATCAAAGGCGGCAGACAGAGACATAATACGTATTGTGGCACATGCTTTATTGGTTGTGCGTGATGTCTATGACCAATCTCTTGGGAGCTTCCAGGTAGGTCACTGAAAAGGCAGTTGCGGGATGGTTGAGACCGGCAAAATACTGGCCACGGGCTTCGAAAGCGCCTGCGTAATAGACCTGATTGATGCCCGCTGCTCGGCGCATGGTGGAATTCTGCACGCCCGCAGGTAGATCTTGCGGACCTGTGTTTGAAAGGTTGTAGGTAACCCCTTCCACATTGACCTCCAGGTAGGACTGGCCGTCCACGTTGACGCGATGGCCGGAGGCTTGTTGGAGGGGCTGGCCAACGTAGCGTACGAGCCAGCCGGGCTTGCCTGTGCCCTCGAGGTCAAAGACGAGGCGATCGAAGCCAGAATGTTCGGCCACACGAATGTTGGTGACTGTCAGTGATGCCGGGTCGTCGGGGGAGGACACCGGCATGCTGCGGGCGGTGGCGAGTTTCGGGGTGCCTAGTGGTGATTCTGATTCTGGCGACTCTGATTCTGGGGCCTCTGAGGTTGGGGATGCCGAGGTGGTGTCGCTGGTCGGAGTGTTCGTTGCGGTGCTGGTGGCGGTCTCGGTCGCTGTCGAGGTGGCTACGGAAGTCTCAGTGCTGGTGGGGACAGTCTCTGAGCTGCCACATGCGGTCACGGTGAGCAGCGCGACGGCGGGGATTGCTAGGGAAAGTGTGCGGTAGAGACGACGAGACAACATGTATTCCACGGTACGCGACCACCTTTCCGCAGATGTGACCTAGATCATAATAAATACTCAAGTTGAGCGGAATAGACTCAACAATATTGTGGTTGAGTGAGATGTACTCAAGTATTGTTTGGGTAGACACAATCAAGACCGAACAACACCACAAAACACACGAGCTGTCAGGAGGGAGAACACACCATGAACAGCTTCACTCCAACCACTAATACGCAGGCTGCCCTCCAGGCCGCACTGCAAGATGCTTCCGCCAAGGGCAACCCGGACATCCGGCCAGCACACCTGCTGGTAGCCCTGCTGGAGCAAGAGGATTCTATTTCTCAGCCTGTCTTGGAAGCCGCCGGGGTTAACGTCCCGCAGCTGCTGAGCAAGGCGCGAGATCTTACTGCTAGTTACCCACAAGCCACCGGTTCGGATATGGCTAACCCGCAGTTCAACCGGGATGCGCTCAACGCGCTGACCGCGAGCCAGGAGCTGGCCAGCGAGCTCGGCGATACGTACGTGTCCACCGAGGTTCTGCTCGCGGGCATTGCCAAGGGCGATTCTGATGCCGCCAAGCTGATGCACCAGGCCGGTGCAACGTATGAGGCCGTGCGCGGAGCTTTCGAGTCCGTACGTGGTAATCGCAAGGTCACCACGGAAGAGCCCGAGGGCCAGTTCCAGGCTCTCGAGAAGTACTCGCAGGATCTAACCGCCCGCGCACGTGAGGGAAAGATTGATCCGGTCATCGGCCGTGATCAGGAAATCCGTCGCGTGGTGCAGGTACTGTCCCGCCGTACCAAGAACAACCCAGTTCTTATCGGCGAGCCTGGCGTCGGAAAGACGGCCATCGTGGAGGGGCTTGCCCGCCGCATCGTGGCTGGCGACGTGCCTGAGTCCTTGCGTGGCAAGAAGCTCATTTCTCTGGATTTGGGTTCCATGCTGGCCGGCGCGAAGTATCGAGGCGAGTTTGAGCAGCGCCTCAAGGCTGTCCTCGACGAGATCAAGGAGGCCGAAGGGCAGGTCATCACCTTCATCGATGAGCTGCATACCATTGTGGGCGCAGGCGCCGGTGGCGATTCCGCCATGGACGCAGGCAACATGATCAAGCCGCTGCTGGCCCGAGGTGAGCTGCGCTTGGTCGGTGCCACCACCTTGGACGAGTACCGCAAGTACATCGAAAAGGATGCCGCACTGGAGCGTCGCTTCCAGCAGGTCTACGTGGGCGAGCCAACCGTGGAGGACACGGTGGGCATCCTGCGCGGACTCAAGGAGCGCTACGAGGTGCACCACGGCGTCCGCATTCAGGACTCCGCGCTGGTCGCCGCCTCCACCTTGTCGGATCGCTACATCACCAGCCGCTTCCTGCCGGATAAGGCCATCGACCTCGTCGACGAGGCCGCCTCCCGTCTGCGCATGGAGATCGACTCTCGCCCAGAGGAGATCGACAGCGTGGAGCGCATCGTGCGCCGCATGGAGATCGAAGAGATGGCACTGTCCCAAGAGCTGGACGCTGCCTCGAAGGATCGCCTGGTGCGCTTGCGCTCCGAGTTGGCCGATGAGAAGGAGAAGCTCTCCGCGCTCACCGCCCGCTGGGAAAACGAAAAGGGCAGCATCGATAGCCTCCGCGCGTACAAGGAGGAGTTGGATGAACTGCGCCGCGAGTCGGAAATCGCGGAGCGGGAAGGCAACTTCGCCAAGGTTGCAGAACTGCGTTACGGACGGATTCCTGACGTCGAAAAGAAACTCGGCGAAGCCGAAGAAGCCGTGGCCAAGAATCAGGGCGAGATGATGCTGACCGAGGAGGTCACGCCAGACACCATCGCTGATGTGGTCAGCGCGTGGACCGGCGTTCCTGCAGGCAAAATGCTGCAGGGCGAGACCGAGAAGCTGCTCAACATGGAACTGGTGCTGTCCGGCCGCGTGGTGGGACAGTCCAAGCCGATCACGGCTGTCTCGGATGCGGTTCGCCGTGCTCGCGCAGGTGTGGCAGATCCGAACCGGCCTACTGGCTCGTTCCTGTTCCTGGGCCCCACGGGCGTGGGCAAGACCGAGCTGGCCAAGGCGCTGGCAGACTTCCTGTTCGACGATGAAACCGCCATGGTGCGCATCGATATGTCCGAGTATGGCGAGAAGCACTCCGTTGCTCGCCTGGTGGGAGCACCTCCGGGATACGTTGGTTACGACGCTGGCGGTCAGTTGACCGAGGCTGTGCGTCGTCGTCCGTACACCGTCGTGCTGTTCGACGAGGTGGAAAAGGCCCACCCAGATGTGTTCGACGTGCTGCTGCAGGTCCTCGACGAAGGTCGCCTGACCGACGGCCAGGGACGAACCGTGGACTTCCGCAACACCATCCTGATCCTCACGTCCAACTTGGGCGCAGGTGGAACCGATGAGCAGGTCATGAACGCAGTGAAGGCCGCGTTCAAGCCGGAGTTCATCAACCGTCTGGATGACGTGCTCATCTTCGAGCCGTTGTCTAAGGAGCAGCTGGAGGACATCGTCAGCATCCAGGTGCGCGGCTTGGCCGAACGCTTGGCTGCCCGCCGCTTGGAGCTGGAGGTTTCCGAGGAGGCCAAGAAGTGGCTCGCCGAGCACGGCTACGATCCTGCCTACGGTGCTCGTCCGCTGCGCCGTCTGATCCAAAAGGCCATCGGCGACAAGCTGGCCAAGCTGTTGCTCGCAGGAGAGATCCGCGATGGCGACAAGGTGCGGGTGGATTACACACCAGGCACCGGCGAGGCAGAGGGCGATGCGTCCCTCGACGAGCTGGACATCTACTCCCTCGGTGGTTCCGAGGAAGAGTAGCTAGTGAAGTTGGCGGAAGGTCACGTTAATCCGACCCTCCGTCAGCCCGCATCCCGCGGGCAGCGTGTTGTCACGCACCGTGGGAACTCCGTGGAATGCGAGGCGCTTAGGCCCTCCGAAGACGATGATGTCTCCAGAGAGAAGCGCCACGTCATTCCACGGCTTATTTTTGTTGTCCACCCCGCCAATCCGGAAGGTTGCTTCGTCGCCGATGGAGATGGACACGATCGGCGCGGGGGAATCTTCGTTGGCGTCCTGGTGCATGCCCATGCTCGCGCCGGGCGGGTAGTAGTTGATCAGCGCCATATCCGGCCGATATGTTTCCACCCACGGCGTCAGGGCTGGATCCAGTGCGGCGGCATCGCGGAGCGCGCGTACGGCCATGTTCTTCAAGTGCGGCGGCAGCGGTGGCACCGGGTGGCCGTCCACGGAATCCACGTAGCGGTATGGGTTGGTCTGCCAAAACCTGCCCAGGTGCAGCATGTGAACAGACATCTGCCCGGAGCGCAGCTGTGGCTTACGCATCGCCAGTGGGGTCCCAGCTACCTGCCGGGCAGTCTCCCGAAACTCGTCCACGACAGCCCGTTGTTGTTCCACAGCTAGCCAGTTCGGCAAGTGGACCACGCCCTCGGCGACCTGCGAGTCATCCCGCGGCAACTCAGCAAACAACATGGTGCACGTCCGCATATTTCGCGCCTGTGACCGCAGCGAGATCGCTCGGCGCAATGATGATCTGCGTGCCGATTTCCCCAGCGGACACATAGATTTCCGGCAATTCCATTGCGGAAGAATCGATAACGGTGGGCAACGCCCGCTTCATTCCCACCGGCGAGCATCCGCCGCGCACATATCCCGTCAGCTGCTTGAGCTGCTTCCAATCGAACATCTTCACATTCTTCACAGCAAAGTGTGCAGCCACTTTCTTGAGATCCAGCTGTTGATCCGCCCCGATTACCGCCACGAAGTGCTGTTTCTCCGAGCTCTCCACCACCAACGTCTTGAAGATAACCTCCGGTGCCACTCCCAACGATTCCGCGACGTGCAGCGCATCGATCCCGCCGCCGGTCTCGTAGCGAGACATCGAGTATGACACTGTGGCGCGGTCTAGCTGCCGCATGGCGTTAGTTTTGTGGATCTTCCTGGCCACGAGTACACCGTCCTTGAGAGCATGCGCCGTTCTTTCTTTCCGACGCCATGCCCGAGTCTAACCCCCACCGGTCGCGAAGCATTCGAGCTCCGTGCACCCCCGCTCACAGGAACCCTTCGCGGCCGGAGAAAAGCCCGTACCAGCGGTTTCTTTTATTTTCGCGAGGGCAGATATATGTACAGCTAAACACATATTTTTATCGCCAGGAGGTTGGCGTCGAAAAGGAAGAAAACAACACCGCTGCAGACAGTACGGTGGTGCTACCACTTTGGTGTGCAAAAGCACCTTCCCTTACCCCGCAGGAGGTACCCCATGACTGTCTATTCAGATCCCGGAACGCAAGGCTCCATCGTGTCCTTCAAGGACCGCTATGAAAACTTCATAGGCGGTCAATGGGTGTCGCCGGAGGATGGCGAGTACTTGGACAATGTCTCTCCAGTCAGCGGAAAGAAGTTCTGCGAGGTGCCGCGTTCCAAGCAGGTAGACGTGGACAAGGCCATCGAGGCCGCGCACAAGGCAAAGGATGCATGGGGCAAGACCTCCGTGCAGGATCGCTCCAACGCGCTGCTGAAGATCGCGGATCGGCTGGAAGAAAACCTCGAGGCGCTCGCGGTGGCGGAGACGTGGGATAACGGCAAGGCCGTGCGCGAGACGCTCGCTGCCGACCTGCCGTTGGCCGTGGATCACTTCCGCTACTACGCGGGTGCACTGCGCGCGCAGGAGGATCGCACCTCGCAGATCAGCGAAGATCTGATCGCGTACCACTTCAACGAGCCGCTGGGCGTGGTGGGGCAGATCATCCCGTGGAACTTCCCGATCCTCATGGCCGCATGGAAGCTGGCACCGGCGCTAGCGGCCGGTAACGCCGTGGTGCTCAAGCCCGCAGAGCAAACTCCCGCTTCCATCCTCATGGTCGCCGAGCTCATCGAAGACGTACTCCCCGCTGGCGTGCTCAACATCGTCAACGGCTTAGGCGAAGAAGCCGGAGTGGCTCTGACCAGCTCTGATCGCATCGATAAGATCGCTTTCACCGGTTCCACCGAGGTGGGCAAGACCATCAACAAGGCCGTGGCGGACAAGCTCATCCCCGTGACCCTGGAGCTGGGCGGCAAGTCTCCATCCGTGTTCTTCAGCGATGTGATGGATAAGGATGACTCTTTCCGCGAAAAGTGTGTGGAGGGCCTGGCCATGTTCGCGCTGAACCAGGGCGAGGTGTGCACGTGCCCGTCCCGCGCGCTGGTGCAAGAAGACATCGCCGACGAGTTCCTGGCGCTGGCCGTGGAGCGCGTCAAGAACATCACCATCGGCAACCCGCTGGATACCGACACCCAGATGGGCGCCCAGGCGAGCCAAGAGCAGATGGACAAGATCACCGGCTACCTGCAATCCGGCCCCGAAGAGGGCGCCGAGGTGCTGCTGGGTGGAGATGTCAACACCATCACCGGCCGCGAGGACGGCTTCTACGTCAAGCCCACCATCCTCAAGGGCAACAATGACATGCGCTGCTTCCAGGAGGAGATCTTCGGCCCAGTGCTGGCAGTGACCACCTTCAAGGACTTCGACGATGCCATCCGCATTGCCAATGACACCGAGTACGGCCTCGGCGCCGGAGTATGGTCCCGCAACGGCACCACCGCGTACAAGGCCGGACGCGCTATCCAGTCCGGTCGCGTGTGGGTGAACAACTACCACTCCTACCCAGCTCACGCGGCCTTCGGAGGTTACAAGAAGTCCGGTCTGGGTCGCGAGACTCACCTGATGATGCTGGATCACTACCAGCAGACCAAGAACCTGCTGTGGTCCTACGACGAGAACCCCACCGGCCTGTTCTAGCTACCGGATCGCTTGCCCCCGCACCGGTAAGTTAGGACGATGCTTCATGCGGGGAATACACTCACCTCATGATCTCGCGCGCATCTAGCGCGAGTAGGTTGCAGATTTCAGCGCCACCCACCTCACACGTACAGAGGTCGGTGGCGCTGAAATCGTGAGTATTGAGGAGACCTCGAGTGGAGTATTCCGTATTTGATCTGCTGGTAGACGTGGGCATGATCTCCGTGTTGTTGATCGTGGGCACGTTCATGCGACGCCACTTCGGTTGGTTCCGCAGACTCCTCATCCCTGCACCCATCACCGCCGGCCTCCTCGGCCTTCTGCTCGGCCCCGAAGTCTTGGGCATCATGCCCTTCTCCGATGCGCTGGGCGATTACTCCACGCTGCTGATCGCGGTGGTTTTCGCATCCATGCCGTACTCGATGAGCTTTGATTCGCGCGACATCTCCAAGGCCAAGAACATGTGGTCTTATTCCGCGTCCATGTTCTTGGGCCAGTGGGGTCTGTTTGTCCTACTTGGTGTGTTTGTGTTCACGCCGGTGTTTGGCACCGAGGATTGGTTCGGCATGATGTTGCCGGTCGGCTTCGTAGGTGGTTTCGGTACTGCCGCCGCGGTAGGCGGAGCGTTGGATTCGATTGGTATTTCCGACGCCGCTTCTCTCGGATTTACTTCTGCCACCGTGGGAACGCTGGCGGCGATCGTCGGCGGAATCATCTACGCTAACTGGGGCATCAAGACTGGTCGCACCACGACCCTGCCGAGGAAGCTGCCGTGGGAGCTGCGTTCCGGAGAGATCACGAAGAAGGCCAACCAGCCGTCTATCGGCCATGCGACCACGAACCCTTCCTCCATTGAGCCACTGGCTCTGCACGCGGGATTCATTGCGGTGACTGTGACCATCGCGTACTTCATCAAGCAGGCGATCCAGCATCAGTTTGAGACTGTCTCCATCCCGCTGTTCGCGATGGCATTCGTGGTGGGTATCGGCGGCAAGATCTTCCTGAAGCTGATTCGCCGCCCGGAGTACTTGGATCCCACCACCGTGAAGTCCATGTCCGGTGCGTCCACGGACTTCCTGATTGCTTTCGGCGTGGCCTCCATCGTGCCTGCTGCAGTGGCCAGCTACGCGGTGCCACTGGCCGTGATGTTCGTGGTGGGAATCATCTACTGCACCCTGTACTTCTTTGTGGCTTCCCCTGTGTTCTTTGGCGAGAAGTGGCTGGAGCGCGGCATCTTCGGATGGGGATGGGCAACGGCAGCAGTGGCCACGGGTATTGCTTTGCTGAAGATCGTGGATCCGAAGCTGGAATCCGGAGCGCTGGACGAATACGGCATCGCTTACGTGGGCTACGCGCCGATTGAGATTGCGGTGAATATCTTCGCGCCGATTGCTGTGATCGCTGGATTCACGATGGGATTCGGCGCGATCACCACTGTGGCGGCGATCGTGATTTTCGCTGTGCCATTTGTGCTGGGTTGGTTGCCAAAAAAGGCCAGCAGCGCGCAAAGCCAGCGATCCCTTTAAACTGGTGAATTATGAGTGAAACCACTTCTCACCAAGAAAGCCCATTCGTTACCGGCGAAGAGATGTTTTCCAGCTTCACCGCAGGTCAACGAATGACCGTCTTGGACTCGCACTGGGCCAAGACCGAGAATTCAGCGTGGGAAGCCTACGTGGGGCAGCACATCCCGGGGGCGATGTTCTGCAACCCACTAACCCACCTGGCGGACATTCCTTCGCGCAAGCTGGGACGCAACCCACTGCCCAACGTGGAAGACCTGCAGCGCAGCTTCCGCGACTGGGGAATCTTCGGCGACAAGCCCGTTTATATCTACGATGCCGGCCCCAACATCTTCGCCGCTCGCGCTTGGTGGGTCTTCCGTTGGGCCGGGCTGCAGAATGTCCACATCCTCAACGGTGGCACCCCGGCCTGGGAGTCCGCTGGTGGAGATGTTGCCGGTGGCATCGGAGCTCTCCGCGGGCGCGGAACCGCAGAAGTGAAGCCGGGGGGAATGCCGGAACTGCTGATCGATGACGTCGAAAATTGGATGCATGACCACCTCCTCATCGACGCGCGAGAGGAAAGCCGCCACCAGGGCGTGCGGGAACCATTTGATCACCAGGCCGGACACATTCCCGGCTCGATCAATATCCCCGTCACGCGCCTGCAGGATTCCCGTGGCCGTGTTCTCTCACCGGAGGAACTGCGACACATCCTGCAGATCCACGGCGTGACCGAGGGGACCAACGTGGCGGTATACTCCGGATCCGGTTTGCACTCGTCTTTGTTCGTTGCGGCGATGGAACATGCGGGCCTGTACGGGGCGAAGAACTTCATCGGCGGATGGTCGCAATGGGCGGCGGACTCTTCGAGGGCCATCGAGCGCGGTTAGGATCATCCTCATGATGAGGCGTGTATTCGCAGGGTTGGCCGTGGTGGGGCTGTTGTTGCTGGCCACCAACAACACGGCACCTGTTGCTGCGCAGCTGGTGCGGCCCACATTGGCGGCCTTTTTTGTGATCATGCTGTTTATACAGACGTGGCCGCTAGCAATGACGGTACGCGGGCATTTCGGGAAATCACGCCACCCAGTCAACAAGATGTACTCGTATTTCTCCGCGTTGGGCATCGCCGGCACCTTGGGCGTGGCTCTAGTGGTGTTTTTGAACGACTCGGACGGTTCGCTGGACTTGGTGCTGATCCTGTCTGGTCCCATGATGTTCTTGGGCATCGTGGCCTCTGCCGTGCTGGCCTTCTTCGCCACTCCGTGGCGCGATTGGACGTACAGCGAGGGAACGTCCAATTCGGACGGCAAAAAGCGCGCTAGAGACCGTGCTTCCGGTTAATCAGCCCGTGTAGCGCTTCGCTGGGCAGCACGCGGGCTAGAGGAAACACCAGCTGTGCTTTGGAACCTGCAACGTAGAGGGGGCGGGGGCGTTCATCGGTGATGGCCTTGAGGATTTCCTCGGCCACACGCTCTGCGGAGATGCCGGTGGCTTCGTTGCGGTCGAGCTTGCTGAGCATGGTCTGGAATTCGTCGCCGTAAGGGCCTTGGGGATCCACGTACTTGCTGCGGCGAGCTGACAATCCCGTGTTGATAGATCCGGGCTCCATCACGGACATGTCGATGCCAAAGGGGCGGAGTTCGCGTCGGGAAGAAAACGCGAATCCCTTGATCGCGGCCTTGGATGCCACGTAGCTGGAACGGAACGCCAGCGGGAAACTGCCGAGCATGGAGCCGACCATCACGATCCGCCCGCGACCTGCAGCGCGCATGGTGGGCAGCAAACGCTGGGTGAGTTCGATGTGGCCGATGACGTTGATCTGGAATAGACGCTCTAGGGCTTCGCGTGGCAGCTCTTCGAGGGGGCCGGACTGGCTTTCGCCTGCGTTGTTGACCAGCACGGACGGGGTGCCGCGCTGCAACACTTCTTCGGCAAAAGTGGTGATGCTCGCGGGCTCTTCGAGATCCAATGCCAGGTACTCCACGCCGGGAATAGGATCCACCACGTTGGCGGGGTTGCGGGTGGTGCCGATGACGTGGAAGTTCCCGCTCTTGAGTTGTGCAAGAGCGGCGGCAGTGGCAGCGCCAATGCCGGAGGAGGCGCCGGTCACCACGGCCACGCCCTCGGTGGGGACGGGAAGTGCTGGGCTCGCGAAGGGGAGGGATAGTTTTGCCATAGGCACTATTGTGGCGCACGGCGGAGTGAAGGGGGGTCAGACCGCGAATTATATGGCGAGGAACCCATGCAGGTTAGTATGTAGACGAACAACTCAATACGCCGTTATCAGCTGCAGTGGGAGAGGCCGAGCTACGCGCCGGCCGCCGACGGAGCAAACCCTCCCCAGGACACTCTCAGGCACCCGAACCGCCGCAGCGAGGCACCTCTGGAAAGAACTCTGCGCCCTCGTCTGCGCGGTAGTCGCCGAAGGAGAAAGGCAGCGTGGTCATGCTGAAGCTCTCAGGCTCTTAAGACAGAGTGGGGAGGACAAACGCCCGTGCAACCACCATGCGCTCTTTCTGAATTTTCGGAGATGGCGCGTGACAACCGGAGAATCCATTTATGGCACACGCTGCACCTTTTGTCCCCCGTCACATCGGCCCCAACGGCTCCGATACCGCTGAGATCCTCGAGTTCCTCGGTTATGAATCCACCCAGGCTCTCGCCGAATCCGCGATTCCTTCCACCATCGCGCAGCAGGGCGCAATTGGCCTTCCTGATGCCCTCAACGAGCAGGACACCCTTGCCGCACTGCGCGCGTTCGCAGACAAGAACGTGCAGAAGAAGCAGCTGATCGGCAACGGTTACTACGACACGATCACCCCAGCTGTGATCCGTCGCAACGTCACCGAGAATCCAGGTTGGTACACCGCGTACACCCCGTACCAGCCAGAGATTTCCCAGGGCCGCTTGGAGGCGCTGCTGAACTTCCAGACCGCCGTGCAGGATCTCACCGGCCTGCCGGTTGCTGGCGCGTCCTTGCTGGATGAGGCCACCGCCGTGGCTGAAGCAGTGCAGTTGATGGCCCGCGGCAATGCCAAGGCCTTCAAGAAGGGTGGCGTGGTGCTGCTGGATACCGCGCTGCACCAGCAGTCCATCACCGTGACTTTGGCTCGCGCTGAAGCTGCGGACATCCCGGTGGAGCTGGTTGAGATCACCGATGATTTCGATTTCTCCGCCTATGAAAACCTCGTGGGCGTGGTGATTTCCAACCCCGGCACCACCGGGCGCGTGCGCGATATCGCCCCGCTGATCGCCGCAGCGAAGGAGTCCGCCGCACTGGTCACCGTGGCCTGTGACTTGATGGCTCAGGTGTTGCTGACCTCCCCAGGTTCTCAGGGCGCGGACATCGCCGTGGGTTCCGCACAGCGCTTCGGCGTTCCACTGTTCTTTGGTGGCCCGCACGCCGCGTTCATGGCTTGCACCAACGCGCTGGAGCGCAAGCTGCCGGGCCGCATCGTCGGCGTATCTAAGGACGCCGAGGGCGCACCTGCCTACCGCTTGGCTCTGCAGACCCGTGAGCAGCACATTCGCCGTGAGAAGGCGACCTCCAACATCTGTACCGCACAGGCCTTGCTGGCCGTGATGGCCGGTTTCTACGCTGTCTGGCACGGCCCAGCTGGTCTGCGCGAGATCGCCACGGATATCCACGGCCGCGCAGTGTCGCTGGCCGTCGCTCTGTCCGAGGCCGGCCTGACCCTGGCGCACGATACCTTCTTCGATACCGTCACCGTGCAGGTCTCTTCCGCCGATGAGATCGTTGCCAAGGCCGCCGAGGAAGGTTTCAATCTCCGCCGCGTCAACGACGAGTTCGTGGGCATCTCCGTGGGCGAGTCCACCACGGATGCGGACATTGCAGCCCTCACCGCCGTGTTCACCGGCAAGCAGGCAAGTGTTGATTCTTCTGATTTCGACGCAAACTCCGGCCCGCTCGGCGATGCAGATCTGCTGCGCACGGATGACATCCTGACGCACCCGATCTTCCACAGCATCAGCTCTGAGACCCAGATGATGCGTTACCTGCGCATGCTCGCTGATCGCGACCTCGCGCTGGATCGCACCATGATTCCACTGGGTTCCTGCACCATGAAGCTGAACTCCGCGATCTCCATGGAGCCCATCACCTGGCCAGGTTTCGCCGGAATTCACCCGCATGCGCCTGCCGAGCAGGCGCAGGGCTGGTTGGAGCTCATCGAAGATCTGGAGCAGCGCCTGGAGAAGATCACCGGCTACGCCAAGGTATCTGTCCAGCCCAACGCTGGCTCCCAGGGCGAGTTCGCTGGTCTGCTGGCCATCCACCGCTACCACCTCTCCCGCGGCGATGATCAGCGCGATATCGTGCTGATCCCGGCTTCTGCCCATGGCACCAACGCGGCTTCCGCTGCGCTGGCTGGCCTGAAGGTGGTTGCTGTGAAGAACGCCGAGGACGGATCCGTGGATCTGGATGACCTGGATGCCAAGCTGGAAAAGTACGGCCCACAGACCGCAGCCATAATGATCACCTACCCGTCCACCCACGGCGTGTTCGAAGAGCAGGTGCGCCAGGTGTGCGAGAAGGTTCACGCTGCAGGTGGTCAGGTCTACATCGACGGCGCGAACTTGAACGCGCTGGTCGGTTTGGCTCAGCCGGGCGAATTCGGTGGCGACGTTTCCCACCTGAACCTGCACAAGACCTTCACCATTCCTCACGGTGGTGGCGGCCCGGGCGTGGGCCCAGTGTGCGTGGCCGAGCACCTCATCCCATTCCTGCCTTCTGACCCTTCCGCGGATCTGCCCGAGGGCGAAGACGATTTCTCCGCTGGCCAGCCGGTTTCTGCGGCGCACTACGGCTCCGCGGGCGTGCTGCCAATCACCTGGTCCTACATCGCACTCATGGGTGATGAGGGCCTGACCGAGGCATCCCGCATGGCCCTGGTGAACGCCAACTACATCTCCCACAAGCTGGAAGATCACTACCCAACGCTCTACAAGGGCGATACCGGCCTGGTGGCCCACGAGTGCATCTTGGATCTGCGCGAGCTGACCAAGCAGTCCGGCATCACCGCAGCTGATGTGGCCAAGCGCCTCATGGACTACGGTTTCCACGCGCCAACCCTGGCCTTCCCCGTGCCCGGCACCCTAATGGTCGAGCCAACCGAATCCGAGGACAAGGAAGAGCTGGACCGCTTCATCGAAGCGATGATCAGCATTCACCGTGAAATCCAGGAAGTTATCGACGGCAAGGTCGCCGCCGAGGATTCCGTGCTGCGCCACGCACCGTTCACCGCGTACTCCGTCACCCGCGATGACTTCGAGGACGCTGTCTCCGGCGGTCACTTCACCCGCACCCAGGCCGCGTTCCCCGTGGAAGGCCTGCGACATACCAAGTACTTCACGCCTGTGCGTCGAATCGACGATGCCTACGGCGACCGCAACCTCGTGTGCAGCTGCCCGCCCCTGGAAGCTTTCGACATCGAGAGCTAATAGCTCTCCGGACCAACCAACCCCTCAAGCGAAAGGCACTCGATGAGCACCGAGAACACTGATTTGAAGCACACCGCGCTGCACCTGGTTCACAAGAAGCTGGATGCGCGTTTCACCGACTTCGGCGGCTGGGACATGCCCCTGAAGTACAGCAGCGAGCTGGAAGAGCACCGCGCGGTCCGTGAGGCCGTGGGCGTGTTTGACCTCTCCCACATGGGCGAAGTTCGCGTGACCGGACCGCAGGCCGCGGAGTACTTGAACCACGCGTTCATCTCCAACATCGCCGCCGTGAAGGTGGGCAAGGCCAAGTACTCGATGATCTGCACCGAGCAGGGCACCATCATCGATGACCTGATCACTTACCACCTGGCAGAAGACGAGTTTCTGGTCATCCCCAACGCGGGCAACGCTGATGCCGTGTTCGCTGCGATGCAGGAGCGCACCGAAGGCTTCGATGTCACCGT
The DNA here is from genome assembly GCF_015233855.1 of Corynebacterium sp. ED61. NCBI lineage: Bacteria > Bacillati > Actinomycetota > Actinomycetes > Mycobacteriales > Corynebacteriaceae > Corynebacterium > Corynebacterium sp. ED61. The sequence goes on from NZ_JADGIT010000004.1 coordinate 122,703, forward strand.
GACCAACGAGTCCTTCGAGACCTCCATGATCGCCGTGCAAGGCCCCAAGGCCGCTGAGGTCATGGTGGATGTGGTGGAAAACGTCACCGATGCTCCTGAGGCATCCGGCGCGGGCGATACCGTGGCCACCGCCATCGAAGGCCTGGGCTACTACGCCGCATTCCGTGGCATTGTGGCCGGTCAGCCGTGCATCATCGCGCGCACCGGATACACCGGTGAGGATGGCTTTGAGATCATCGTGGGCAACGATGGAGCCGAGGCCGTGTGGGCCAAGGCCATGGCGAAGGCCGGCGAGCTGGGTGGCAAGCCGTGTGGCTTGGCCTGCCGCGATACCCTCCGTTTGGAGGCCGGTATGCCGCTGTACGGCAACGAGCTGTCCCTCGAGCTGACCCCTGTGGATGCCGGTCTGGGCATCCTCGCAGCAACCAAGTCCAAGGATTCTTTCGTGGGATACGATGCCATCGTTGCTGCCAAGGAAGAGGGCACCAAGCAGGCTCTGATTGGCCTGGCGGGCGAGGGTCGTCGCGCTGCTCGCGGTGGCTATGAAATCTTCACCGCCGAGGGCGAGCAGGCCATCGGCAAGGTCACCTCCGGCGCGCTGTCGCCGACACTCGGTTACCCCATCGCCATGGCGTATGTCTCCACCGAGGCCCAGGACAACGGGGTCACGGAAGGTGCCACCGTGGAGGTTGATATCCGCGGCAAGCGCCACCCGTACACCGTGGTTAAGCTGCCGTTTTACACCCGCGAGAAGTAACCCCATTTCTGTCTAGCGCTGGTGTAAAGTCTTGACCAGCGCATTAACAATTCACGCTTTGATAGGAGCTCCAATATGGCTACGTTGCCTACCGAATACCTGTACTCCGAAGAGCATGAGTGGGTGAATTCCACCTCTATCTCTGAGGGTGACACCGTGCGCGTGGGCATCACCCACATCGCTGCTGAGGCGCTGGGTGAGATTGTTTTCGTTGACCTTCCTGAGGTGGGTGACGAGGTCGAGGCTGGCGAGGCGTTCGGCGAGGTCGAGTCCACCAAGTCCGTGTCTGACATCTACGCTCCCGTTTCCGGCGAGGTTGTTGCAATCAACGAGGAGCTGGCCGATAACGCTAGTCTGGTCAATGAGGATCCGTACAACAATGGTTGGTTGTACGAGGTCAAGGTCACCGAAGCTGGTGAGCTGATGGATTCCGGCGAGTACGCCGCTGCCAACGAGTAATTTTCGTTAGCTACTTATGAGCGGTTCGGGGTTTGCCCTTGTTTTTGGGCTGTTGCTGCTCGGCCTTGCCGTGTGGATGCTTCGTCGTGCGAATTCCTCTTCTTTTCGTGCCGACGCCAACCCCGAGCCGCTTTCGTCTTCCTCTTTGTCCCAGGAGGATGACCGTCTGCAGGACTCCGAGATGGATTCCTGGCTGGAGGACAATCCCGCGCCAGAACCGGAACCGGAGCCGGAGCCTGCGGTGGACTCAGTCGCGGAGGAGACTTCCGGCTCGGGTGGACTGAGCTTCGGCGGTGCGCGCAGGAAGCGGCGCGTGTGGGCTTCCCAGCACGGCTTTGAGTATGCGAAGGAAGATAAGTCCCTGGCTGCGGCATGGCCGCGGTCCGTGGTGGGGGCTGGTCATGATTCTGAGGGCTCCCCGGTGGCGCGCGACGTGGTCAGCGGTTTCACCGAAGGGCATTTGACGCACTTTGCGGACGTGGGTGGTCACACCCTCGTGGCAATGCGCCGCGTGGATCCGTCGCCGGTCAGTGTGCATTATTCCACGGAGTTGCCGATGCCCGAGGGCATGCGCCGCATTGAGCCGCTGGACCAGCCTCCGTTTGTGGCTTATACCTCGGATGTTCGCGCGTTAGACCGTATGCTCGACGCGCGGGTGGAGGACGGCCTGCAGGCGTTATCGCAGGTTAGTAGCGAAGTGGTGTGGGAAGCGGACTGGCTGATCCTGCGGATCTCCCGAAAGTTGGACGTGAGCGTCTGGGACAAGATCCTGCCGCACGTGCGGAGCCTCGCGGACGCGGCGATGGTGCTGCCACCGGAGAGCTTGAGCATTCCGCTGGAGATGGACCTCGCCGACCAGACCCGCCCCATGCCAGGAGGAGCTTTGGTCATTGAGACTCACACGAAGGCGGTGGGCGCTGGCGTCGACAAGGAAGAAAACCTAGACGACGAAATGGCCGGCGGACACTTGCGTGCAGTACCCGACGTGGAGCCGGTGGGCGATGTCGTGGCGGGGGAGGCTGCAGAGGACGCGTTGGAAAACGAGCGGCCGGACATTACCCGTCCCGCTGAGCCCGTGGTGTTCCCTTCGCGATCCACGGGGCGCAGCGAGGGCGACCCGGAGCGATTAGAGGATTTCCACGTCGCGGATGCAGACGATGCCGATCCGGAAGGGCACTTGCCTAAGCTGGGCGAGGATCCGGAGCACATCCAACCATCCACCGCGCGCCGAGCGCACGTCATTCGCTCGGACGAGGAGCACGAGGCGACGATCTTTGACGAGTACTCCGCCGATGATGCGGCGCACGAGGAGCCCGTGACGCCGTACCTGGATAGTGTGCAGCCGGCCGAGGGCGTGAAGTACGCCGAAGAAGAGGAAGCACTGTCTCACATTTCCCGGCTGCGGCGCGATCATCGGCGCAGGTCAGGCGGGGGACGTCACCGCGCCCCCGATGCTCGGCATGCGCGGCCGGAGCCAATCGAGGCAGTGGAGACAGAAGATATTGAGACGGTTGACGGTGAGATCGTCGACGAGGACTAGGTTTGTCCCGCCCTCTACTAGACTCTCGGGGAGAACCCGATCACAGTGGAGGAACCCTTAGATGTCCGCAGAAATTAACGCAGCGAACAAGCAGCGCCTCGCCGAGCTGGTCAAGGAGCTGGCGATTGTGCACGGCAAGGTTACCTTGTCCTCTGGCAAGGAAGCTGATTACTACGTTGACCTGCGTCGCGCGACCCTCCACCGCGAGGCATCCAAGCTCATCGGCTCGCTGCTTCGTGAGCTGACCGCGGACTGGGATTACGCCCACGTTGGCGGCCTGACCTTGGGCGCGGATCCCGTGGCGACCTCAATCATGCACGCGGGCGATGACGTGGATGCTTTCGTGGTGCGTAAGGAGGCCAAGAAGCACGGCATGCAGCGTCGTATCGAGGGGCCCAACATCGAGGGCAAGCGCGTACTCATCGTGGAGGACACGACCACCACCGGAAACTCCCCGCTGACCGCCGTAGCTGCCGCAAAGGAAGCGGGCGCGACTGTGGTGGGCGTGGCCACCGTGGTGGACCGTGCGACCGGCGCCAAGGACGTCATCGAGGCCGAGGGCGTGGAGTACCGCAGCCTGCTGGGCCTGGAGGATCTCGGCCTTGCTTAACCTGCGCCCGGCGTACCTTGCCGTCGCCGCGTTGTCCGTGGTGGCCGCCGCCATTCCTTCCGACGCCACCACCCGCCGCGTTAAGCCCACACTTGTGGCATCCAGTGCGCTGTTCAGTAGCGCCTCGAATCGTCGAGCTGCGGCGAACAAGCCGCTGGATACTGGGCTGCTCGTCGCGGGACTTACTGGCGGCTGGGTAGGGGACATTGTCCTCATGGGTAAGGATTCCCGAAGTGAAGATCCTGCCGTTCGCGCGAGCAATCTCAACCGCGGCAGCGCGGCCTTCGCCATTAACCAGCTGGCCTATCATGCGCTCTTTTTGCGGGCAGGCGCGCGAATTACTGGAAGGAATGTGGCGCTGAGGATTCCGGCGATGCTGGGTGGCATTGGGTTGGCGTCGATAAGAAACAAAAAGGCGCTCCCAGCGGCGGTGGGCTACGGAACGGCCCTGGCGACCACCAGCGTGCTGGCGCAAGATTCGCGACCCGATGCGGCGCTGGGTGGAAACTTGTTCGTGGTCTCCGACGGACTGATTCTGGGGCGGTTGACACTGCTGCGCAATGGCTCGCGCCTGGACGCGCTGACCGACAGTGCCGTGATGGCTACCTACGTGGTGGCGCAGATGCTGCTGGTGGATCGGCTTGCCGAGTACATCGTGGGAGGGAAATAGCGTGGACGAGGAAAACAAGCCCGGCCCCACCGAATGGAACGCGCACCCCGTGGGCGTGGGCCCATGGGAGGACGAACACCCCGGTGAGCCCCGTCCCACCGAGCAGCGCTACGACCCAGAACTGCTGGACGAAGGCGATAAGCGCAACGTGGTGGACGCTTACCGCTACTGGACGCGCGAGGCGATCGTGGAGGACATCGATACCCGCCGGCATCCGCTGCACATCGCTATCGAAAACTTCGAAAACGATTCCAACATCGGCACCGTGGTCCGCACAGCGAACGCCTTCGCCGTGGATACCGTCCACATCGTGGGCCGCAAGCGATGGAACCGACGCGGCGCGATGGTCACCGACCGCTACCAACACCTCATACACCACGCGGATGTCAGCAGCGTGCTGGAATACGCCAAAGCCCACGACCTGACCGTGGTGGCCGTGGACAACACCCCCGGATCCGTGCCGCTGGAAACCGCCGAACTGCCCGAACGCTGCCTGCTTCTGTTCGGCCAAGAAGGCCCAGGCGTAACCCACGAAGCGCAGACGGGCTCGTCGATGACGGTATCCATCGCGCAATTCGGTTCCACCCGTTCCATAAATGCGGGTGTAGCAGCGGGTATTGCTATGCACGCATGGGTGAAGCTCCACGCAGATCTGCGCAATAGCTGGTAATTCTTGAGGGAGAAAAGCGCGCAAGAATTGCCCGAGGAAGGTGTCTGAAAACGGTGGACGTGCCGGTTCGTTGGGAATATAGAGCAGACCTCGCTGAACAGGCGGTGACTGAGCGTCATACCACCCGCCTGTGGGGACTCCCGCGCACAAATCTGGCCGTTATCGCCTGGCCACCAACCACACGCGATAAGTTCTTCGTCCGCTGGCACTACTGGTGGCAAGCGCACTACCTGGACAATCAGGTGGACGCGGCACAGCGCCGATGCACTAAGTCCCGCATCCAGACGCTGCGTCGCACCATCCGCGCGATCAAGATCCGCAACCTGAGCAAGCTGAGCAAGAACAACTACTACGACGACAAAGCCTGGCTCGCTCTCGCCCTGACCCGCGCCGAAACCCTGCCCAAGTTTGGAGCCATCCGTGGCCGCAACGAACTGATTCAGAACATCTTCGATGGCGTGGACAGCCTCACCGGTGTGCTGCCGTGGCGCACCAACGAGAACTTCTACAACGTGCCCACCAACGGCCCCGCCGCGATCCTCGCTGCGCGAGTGGGGGAGCTGGAGCTCTCCGAACACCTAGTGGACTGGGTTTTCGATAACCTCATCAGCGAAAAAGGCTTGGTCATGGACGGCCTGCACATGCGCATGCACGGAGCGCAGAACGCCGTGGATACCCACTCCTACTGCCAAGGCGTGATGCTGGGTGCGTGCACGGAATTGGCCATCGCCCAGCGCAATCAAGCCGGAGTGCAGCCCGGCGAGGTCTCCAGCGTGGGAATCTCGCACATCACCCGCGTTCACCAGCTGGTGGAGGCCGTGGATGAGCACATGGCCAACAAAGCCGGCGTGATCAACTGGCGCACCGGCGGCGGTGACGGCGGCCTGTTCAACGGCATTCTCATGCGCTACCTCGCACTCGTGGCCACCTCCTTGCCCGGCACCAGCGAAGCTACCCAGCGCACACGCCGCCGCGCCAAGCAGCTGGTGCTCAACACCGCCGAAGCCATCTGGCTGAGCCGCCTGGAAGTAGACGGACTGCCTGTGTTCAGTGCCAACTGGGAAAAGGACGCGGTGCTGCCCCAGGCCGGCGGCCTGATCGGCGCGACCATTGCCGGCGCCGTGGCCAGCTCCGACATCGCCGAGCGGGACCTGTCCGTGCAGCTGTCCGGATGGATGGCCATGGAAGCCGCGGCCAAGGTGATGCTCGCGGAGTGAATTCGGAGCTGGCGTCGAAAAACAAAACAGCCCCCAAATTGGGCCTAACACGGACAACCCCAACCCCACAGCGCCTGCGAAACAGGCATAATCCAGGGTAGAAAGTCTGCAAACTCACAGGAGGCATCCATGCCAATTGCAACCCCGTCTCACTACCAAGACATGCTCGACAAGGCCAAGGAAGGCGGCTTCGCATACCCCGCGATCAACTGCACCTCCTCGGAAACCATCAACGCAGCCCTCAAGGGCTTCGCAGACGCTGAATCCGATGGCATCATCCAGTTCTCCATCGGCGGCGCAGAATTCGGCTCCGGACTCAACGTCAAGAACACCGTCGCAGGCGCCACCGCCTTGGCAGCATTCGCACACGAGGCGGCAAAGCACTACGGCGTGAACGTTGCCCTGCACACCGACCACTGCCAGAAGGAAAAGCTGGACAGCTACGTCCGCCCACTCCTGGAGATCTCCCGCAAGCTCGTGGAAGCCGGCGAGAACCCGCTGTTCCAGTCCCACATGTGGGATGGCTCCGCAGTGCCCATCGATGAGAACCTCGAAATCGCCCAGGACCTGCTGGCTAAGTCCAAGGCAGCCAACATCATCCTCGAGGTAGAAATCGGCGTGGTCGGCGGCGAAGAAGACGGCGTGGAAGCCAAGGCTGGCGCCAACCTGTACACCACCGAAGAGGACTTCCGTAAGACCGTCGATGCCCTCGGCACCGGCGAAAACGGCCGTTACATGCTGGCCGCAACCTTCGGCAACGTCCACGGCGTGTACAAGCCAGGCAACGTGAAGCTGCGCCCAGAAGTCCTGGACATGGGCCAGAAGGTCGCCTCTGAAAAGCTCGGCCTGGATGCCGGCTCCCAGCCATTCGACTTCGTCTTCCACGGCGGCTCCGGCTCCGAGAAGGAAAAGATCGAAGAAGCACTGCGCTACGGCGTGATCAAGATGAACGTGGACACGGACACCCAGTACGCGTTCACCCGCCCTGTCGCTGGCCATATGTTCAGCAACTGGGATGGCGTGCTCAAGGTCGACGGTGAAGTGGGCAACAAGAAGGTCTACGACCCACGCTCCTACCTGAAGAAGGCAGAAGAGGGCATGAGCGCCCGCGTTGTGGAAGCCTGCCAAGACCTGCACTCCGCAGGCACATCGACCGCTAAGTAAGGCATATATGAGTGAGCAACTACGTGGCGGGCGGGACCTCTTCGGCTCCGAGAAGCCAGAGGTTCGTCTGCCAGAAGAGCTGGCCACGGCAGTAAACGCCGAGGTCGCGGGCGCCAGCGTGGAAGCGCTGGAAGCCTTGGCTGAGGAGAACCCGAAGGACAGTGGCGTGTGGGCAGCGTTGGCCACACGCCACCTGACCGCCGGTGACGCTGTGACCGCATACGCCTGCGCGCGCACCGGCTACCACCGTGGCCTAGATGCGCTGCGTGGCAACGGTTGGCGCGGAACCGGCCCAGTGCCGTGGGATCACATGCCGAACCGTGGCGTGCTGCGCGCCATTGGCGCGCTGGTTTCTGCGGCGCGCGCAATCAACGAGGAAGAGGAAGTTATCCGCTGCCTCAACCTCCTGCATGACTGCGATCCAGCCGCCGCTCCCGCGATGCGTTTGCTGGATTAGTTTTCCGCCGTGCGTAGAGCTGTCGCGGTAGTCGTTCTGGTGGTCTCGCTGCTGTGGTTGTCCACGGTGGCGTGGCCGCCGGGGTTGACCGCGACGTGGCCGTACGTGGGGTTGTTGCAGGCCACCGTTTTTGTGGCCGCCGTGGGGGCGGTTTTTGGTATTGGTCTGCTGAGTTCTTTTGCGCGCGCGGGGGCGTTTGCTCTGGTCGCGCTGCTTCTTGTGGTGGTTGTGCCGCGCGTTCCCGCCCCTTTTCTTCCCGACGCCAACTCTTCCACCCTCCGCGTCGTCGCCCTCAATACCTACTTTCAGCGTGCTGAGGATGCGCAGATTGTTGAGAGGCTTGAGGAGCTGGATCCGGACGTGGTGATCCTTTCTGAAACGAGCCCGGAGGAGACCGCGGCGGTAATTGAGGGGACGGGGCTGGTGGCTGCTGATGTGGGTGGCGGTGCTGGTGCGGGCGGTGACGGCGGTGACCTGGCTGGTGGTGCGGGTGGTGACCTGTCTGGCATTCGTCCCGGACCAAGTGGCGCCGAAGGGGTAGCCATCTTGGTGCGGCCTGAGCAGGATTATTCATCTCAAGGGGACTTGGGGCTGACGCAGTTTCAAATGCCGTCGGTGCTGCTGGGTGGTTCGGGTGGCTTGGGCAAACGGCCAGCCGGAACTCAGATTGTCGGGGCGCACCCGTTGACGCCCATGCCGGATACCGTGGAGAGCTGGGATCAGGGGCTGCAGAACCTCGGTGGCTGGATTGATGAGTTTGTGGCTGAGAACCCGACGGAAGAGGCGGAGTCTGCGTCGAAAGGACTGGTCGTGGCGGGAGACTTCAACGCCACCCGGGCGCATCCCCGCTTCCGTGCGCTGGGGATTCAGGACTGCACCGGGCATCTGGCGCACACTCCGACGTGGCCTGCGAAGCTTCCCGTGCTGCGGCTGGATCACATCCTGACTACCGGCCAGTGCCATGACGGCGGGCAGTTTAGGGTCGCGGGGACGGATCACCGCGGCGTGTGGGCGGACATCACGCCGTAGCCTCGCTGCCCAGACTGCTCACACTGACAGCCTTGATTCAGCGCCCAGGCTCAGCGCCCAGGCTCAGCGCCCAGATTCACAATTCTTCCCCAACAAGTTTGCAGCCTTAGCGTTTCCCCAGGTCGATGTTGCTGGTGGGATTTGGCGGGAGCAGTTGGGGAAGAATTGTGAAACCTAGTCATTGCTCCACGCCAGGCCGCCCGCCCTCCACCGGCTTGGACTAATCCCCAGCGGGGAGGCGCGCAGCCTTTCCAGTATTTCCTGGATCTGCAGGAGGAATAGGTCCGAGCGGAAGGAGCTGGCGTCCACGCGAAAAACCACAAAGCCCTCGTTCTGCAGCAGCTTTTCCCGCACTCTTTCGGCATAAAGTACCTGCTCGGTGGTCATCGACTGCCGCGAGTTGCCGTTGAGGTGATACTTCTCCGCGCCGTCGTATTCCACGATGAGGCCGCAGGCGAACATGAAATCCACGCGCCCCAGAACCATCCCTAGGTCGTTGATGATCTCGACTTGTTGATAAGGCGCGGGGAGGCCGGCTTCCCACATGCGGATCTTGAGCTCGGATTCCCGCGGGCTCTCAGAAAAGCGCGTGACCAGTGATAATGCTTCCTCAGCGGCCGGTTTGCCGTGCCGGTCCCGCAGAAGTTCGGCAACTTTTCGCATGCTGATGTCCTGGTGTCTCAATGCGGATTCAATGCCCACGACAGCCTCATTCAGTGGGCACCACAGCGCCAGTTCTGCACACATATCTGCCGGGGAGCTCACCCTCAGGTCGCCAAATTCGGTGCGCATCAGCAAGCTGCGCGTGCGGTGGCTGGCGGGGAGTTTTCGTGTGCGGACGGGGAGGGGAGTCTCAGCTCTGAGCTGGTCCTTGAGTGGGCGCGGGGGAGGGCGTAGACGGCAGGTGCTTGATTCTGAGCCGAGTTCGATGGGCAGAGTTGTGGGGTGGTGAGTGGGCGTGGCTAGCCCGAGCAGGGCGGCAGCCGAGCGGCCGATGACAGTCAGCTCGGGCTGGCATAGAGCTTCTGCTGCGATTCGTGTGTGGAGCTGCTGCTGTGGGGTGAGCGTGTTCCATCGCTCGCGGATGACATATGCACCGGGCCGGATTCTGGAAATGCGAAACTGCCTGCGCAGCGTGGCGATCTGCTTGCGTTCTGCAGCATTGAGATGGCGAGTGATGATCAGTACGCCCCCGAGTACCTTCATTCTCCTTAAATTGGCACACGTCTTGGGGGTTTGCTGGGTGAGGGCTCGCCCAGATTCACAATTCTTCCCCAACAAGTTTGCAGCTCTGGCGTTTGCCCAGGTCGGTGTTGCTGGTGGGATTTGGCGGGAGCAGTTGGGGAAAAATTGTGAAAGTCGCGCCCAGCACGGCCAGCAGCGCACGCTCGCCAGAACCAGCCCAGAGCACCCAACCCCCATGCCCCCCACATTCTGCAATGAGCAAAACTGCCACCGAGCCCACCGAGCCCACCGAGCCCACCGAGCCCACCGAGCCCACCGAGTATGGTGAGAAGCACCATGGTTGAGAAAGCTGATGGTGAGGATTTCACCGGAACCGCCCGCGCGCGCCTGCGTCACCTCGTGCGCCGCAGTCCCGGCGTGCGCGCTGCCGCCAATAACCTCAGTCGCATGGCCCCGCGCCAGTCCATCATCCGCGTCCGCGAGACTTTGATCTTTGCCATTCAGTGCGCCATCGCCGCTGGTCTGGCGTTCTGGACTGCAGAAAATATCTTCGACCACCACAATGCTTTCTTCGCGCCGATCGCCGCCGTCATCAGCTTGGGTGTCTCCGGCGGTCGCCGCACGCGCCGCTCCTTCGAGCTGGTGCTCGGCGCCACCGTAGGTGTGGGCGTGGGCGACGTGGTGATCCACTTCATCGGCTCTGGCTATTGGCAGGTATCCGTGGTGGTGTTCATGGCCATCATCGCGGGCACGTTTGTGGATCGCGCGGGTATGGTCGCCATCCAGTCCGCCTCCACTGCGGTGTTGATCGCCACGATCATTCCGCCGGGCACGTCGGGGGCTTTCGACCGAATGCTCGACGCCCTCGTCGGCGGTTTGCTGGGCTTGTTTGTGCTGGCCACGATTCCGAATTCCCCACTGCGCCCCGCGCGCCGGGAGATGGCCACGCTGATTTCCAAGGCCACGCTGGTCTTGGATGACGTTGCCGCGGGCATCGAGGTGATGGACGTGGAAGTCATCTCCGAGGCTTTAGAGACTGCCCGCGGCACCCAGACCAGCGTGAATGTCATGCTTTCAGAGGCCGGCGGCGGCTCGGAAGTGGTCGCGCTCTCCCCGATTTATTGGACCGCCAAGCGCCATTCGCGCTCCATGACGCGCATCCTCACGCCCGTGGATAACATCATGCGCAACACCCGCGTGCTCACTCGCCGCGCGGGGATCATGGTGGGCGATAACGTCCGCCCGAAGGAGGAGCTGATCGCGCTGATCCGCGGCATTTCCAACGAGCTGGGCCACCTCGGCGCTCTGTATGAGCGCGGAGGCACGCGCGGTACTCGCGAGGAGATGCAGGAGATCCCGGAGATCGTGCACAATCTGCAGTGGCTCGCCGCGCAGGCCAGCCCGGCGTTGGCGGAGGGCGCGGGCCTGTCCGGCACTGTGGTGCTGGCGCAGTGCCGGAGCATCATCGTGGACGCCCTCGAGGTCTGCGGGTTTTCTCACGAGTCCGCGATGGCCGCACTCGTCCCGACGGTGGAAACGCCTCGGCAACCGCCCGAAGTGCGCGGCTGGGAGAGCTAGTTCCGCACGAACTGCCCGTCGCGCAAGTGCCGGTAGAACGTCACGGATTTCAGCGCGCGGGGGTGCGCCAGGCCGTCGCGCGTGACCTGCAGGTCAACCCCTCCTGTTTGCAGCGCCCGTCCTTCCAGCACCGGCGGTTGGATGTTTTCTTTCCGACGCCAGCGCGTCCACCATCCACCCTTCTTGTTCTCTGGAGCGGGCAGCGGAACCGCGACGAGCCCTGGGGCGCCCATCGTGGGCATCATGCGCAGGCCGTGGGTGAAGGCGGACATCTGCGCGCGCTGCGGGTCGTAGTTGTACAGCACACTGGAATCCACGATCGCCTCGCCGATCATCTCCCCGCTCGCGCCATTCGGGCCGGTGATTTCTGCAGCTCCGAGGACTACCTGGCCGTGATCGTCGCGAATCAAAGTGGTGGGGCGAACCGCGGATTCGAGGGCGAATTGTAGGTGTTGCTCGGGGTTGGCGTCGGGAAGAAGACCCCAATTCCGGGCGACCGGGGAGGTGTCTGGGAACAAGGGGATGAACGCGACCTGGACCCAGAGGGCATCGATGCGCATGAGTTTGGCGACGATGGTGGCTAGGGCGGCGTCGGAGCCGTGGACGATGAGGCGGACGCGCTCGGTGACTTCGTGCGGGTCTGGCTGCGGCGAGCCGAGGTGTGCGACGTCCGGCTGCGCGGCGATGTCCTCCAGGCTGGGCGTGCTGCCGCGGACGAAGCGGGTGGGCAGTTCGTCGAGGAATTTCAGATCGCGGCGGCCGGGGAGGCCGGGGAGGTCGAAGGTGCGGACGTCCTCGTGCCCCAGGCCTGACGGGGCGGCGAGGGGCCGGACCGGGGAATCGCCACAGAACACGTAGAGGAGCATGCTTCTGATACTAGGGCGGGGCGAGACAACTCGGTAGGGGGTGCGCGGCGGGCTGGCAGGATCTGGCGTGCGGGTTGTGCCGATGCCGTAGAATGAACAAACGTCTATGGAGGGCGCGCGTTTTGTGCTGCCCTTTCACCATGCTCGAGCTTGTAAGGACGTGTCTGCGCTCATGGCAGCAATCATTGTCGTCGGTGCCCAGTGGGGCGATGAAGGTAAAGGCAAGGCTACCGATATTCTCGGTGAGCGTGTCGATTACGTAGTCAAGCCAAACGGTGGCAATAACGCTGGTCACACGGTGGTTGTGGGCGGTGAGAAGTACGAGCTCAAGCTGCTTCCCGCGGGCGTGCTTTCGGAGAACGCGACCCCCATCATCGGCAACGGTTGCGTGGTGAACCTGGAGGCGCTTTTCGAGGAGATCGAGGGCCTGGAGGCTCGCGGCTGCAACGCGTCCCGGCTGCGAGTTTCTGCGAATGCGCAGCTGGTGGCGCCGTATCACGTGGCGATTGACCGCGTGGCGGAGCGATTCTTGGGTAAGCGCGCGATCGGCACGACGGGCCGCGGCATTGGACCTGCGTACGCGGACAAGGTCTCTCGCGTGGGCATTCGTGCGCAGGACTTGTTGGATGAGTCCATTTTGCGGCAGAAGATTGAGTCCGCGCTGGAGCAGAAGAACCAGATTCTGGTCAAGATCTACAACCGTAAGGCCGTGGACGTGGAGGAAGTGGTGCAGTACTTCCTGTCTTTCGCCGAGCGTTTAAAGCCCATGTTGATCGACGCCAGCACCGAGCTGAATCTTGCTCTTGACCAGGGCAAGAAGGTGCTCATGGAGGGTGGCCAGGCGACGATGTTGGACGTGGATCATGGCACGTACCCGTTTGTGACGTCGTCTAACCCGACCACCGGTGGTGCCTGCGTGGGCTCGGGTATTGGCCCGACGCGCATCACTGCTTCGCTGGGCATCATCAAGGCCTACACCACGCGTGTGGGAGCGGGACCGTTCCCGACGGAGCTGTTTGATAAGTGGGGCGAGTTCCTGCAGACCACGGGCGGCGAGGTGGGCGTGAATACGGGCCGCAAGCGTCGCACGGGTTGGTACGATTCCGTGATTGCTCGCTACGCCTCCCGGGTCAACGGCTTCACGGACTTGTTCCTGACCAAGCTGGATGTGCTGACGGGCATTGGCGAAATTCCGATCTGCGTGGCTTATGAGGTGGACGGCGTGCGTCAGGAGGAGATGCCGATGACGCAGACCGAGTTCCACCACGCCACCCCGATCTACGAAACCATGCCGGCCTGGGATGAGGACATCACAGAGTGCCGCACGTTCGCTGACCTGCCGGAAAAGGCGCAGGATTACGTCAAGCGCCTAGAGGAGCTGTCCGGCTGCCGGATCTCCTACATCGGTGTGGGGCCGGGCCGTGATCAGACCATCGTGGTTCACGACGTGCTGGAGAGCTAAGTCTCGCAAGAGATTGTCGAATTTTGACAATCGAAACTGACTTTCCCGATATCCTGTCGTTTACTTAGGTTATTTTATATACCTAACTAAAAGTAGCCAGGTCCCACCGGAGGTCACCCATGCCCATCAAGAGCTCGCGCCCTGACGTCGTTATCCCCGAAGGCTCTGTCTATGAGCTCCTGTTTGGGAACCTCGATCCAGCAGATGAAAACCGCATTGCCATCATCGATAGCGCCACGGGCAGCGAGACCACCTATGGCCAGCTCAAAGCGATGATCGATGCCTTCGCGGGAGCGCTGACAGCCCGCGGAGTGCAGCCACATGACGTGGTTGCTCTGCATTGCCCGAATACGCTCATGTTTGCCGTCGTCTTCCATGGAATCCTCCGCGCCGGTTCCACCGTCACCACCGTGGCCTCGCTGGCGACAGCACAGGATATCGAAAAGCAGCTACGGGATTCGCAGGCCAAGCTGGTCATCACCACCTCAATGCTCGGCCCAGCAGGTCTCCAGGCTGCCGAGGCAGTGGGGATCAGCGAAGACAACGTCATCGACCTGACTGCCCCTGCGGGAGAGGTGACCACATTCCAGTCACTCCTCGCCGAAGGCCACCAGCCTCCCGAGGTGCAGATCAATGGAGCCACCCACATTGCGGCGCTGCCGTACTCATCCGGAACCACGGGCAACCCTAAGGGCGTGATGCTGAGTCACCGCAACCTCGGCGCGAATATCGCTCAGCTCATTCCCGCGCTGGACACCGTCGGCCTGCGGCGGGATTCCACCGTCATGGCCGTGCTGCCGTTCTTCCACATCTACGGCATGAACGTGCTGCTCAATAACACTCTGGCAGCCCGCGCCACCTTGGTCACCGCCCCCAAGTTCGATCTCCCGCAGTTCCTGGAGCTACACCAAAAGCACAACATCGACTTCTCGTTTATCGCCCCGCCCATCGCCGTGGCACTGGCCAAGCATCCCATCGTGGATAACTACGATCTCTCCGCGCTGAAGAACATCCAATCCGGCGCCGCCCCGCTATCCCGCGAACTCGCCGACGCAGTCGAAAAGCGCCTGAATGTCCACGTGGTGCAAGGCTTCGGCATGACAGAGGCCAGTCCCGTGACCCACAACTCCATCTGGGGAGTCACCCCAATTGAATCCATCGGCGCGTCCGTGGCCAATACGGAATGCAAAGTGGTGGATCTTGCACAGCCGGACCTGCCGGAAATCCTTCCACCTTCGCAGGGCGATCTGCGCAGCGCAGCAGGCGAAATGTGGGTCCGCGGGCCACAAGTCATGGTCGGCTACCTGAATAATGAAGAAGCCACTCGCAACACCCTCACCGAGGACGGCTGGCTGCGCACCGGCGATGTGGTGGAGTACGACGCCAACGGTATCGTCTTTGTGGTGGATCGCGCCAAAGAGCTCATCAAATACAAGGGCTACCAAGTGGCACCCGCCGAGCTGGAGGCACTCCTACTGGGACGCGAGGACATCTCAGACGTGGCCGTGGTGGGGTTTACCCGCCCCGAAGATGGCGAGGAAGTGCCGCGTGCGTTCATCGTCCCGCAGTCGGATTCCGCTGGTCAGACACTCGTGCTGGATCCCGAAGAGATCATGGCGTGGGTCGCCGAGCGCGTCTCTGGCTACAAGAAGGTCCGCATGGTCGAGTTCACGGATGCTATCCCTAAGTCCGCGACCGGCAAGATCCTGCGCAAGGAGCTTAAAGTGCGGCCGGTGACCAGCTAGTCCGTCTTCAGCCCGAGCGAGCGGAACCAAATATCGTCGATGGTCTTGGCGACGCGTTCTAGTGTCTCGTCGCTGTCGTCGAAAAATCCCTCTACCCAGGTGTAATACGCCAAGCGGGAGATCATGACCGACAGTGCGGTGGTGAACATGAACGGGTCATCGATCGGGTAGATTTCCCCGCGTTCGGAGAGCTGCTCAATGACTCGCCTGTTGCGGTCGATGTAGCGGCGGATGCGCGCAACCCGGTGATCGTAGATCTGCTCGTCTAGGTGAGCGGCTTGCTCTAACAAAGCCATGACCTTGGCATTCGCGCGATACCCGACGAGGTAGGCGCGGTTGGAGGCGCGGAGAGCGTCTGCATAGGAGATGCGGTTGAAGTCTTCTTCCAGTGGCTCATCGGAGGCGTTCCCGATCTCCGCCTGCACCTTCTGTAAAACCGCGGCCAGCAACTCTTCGCGGTTTTCGAAGTAGGTGTACAGCGTACCCACGGAACAGCCGACTTCGCGCGAGATGTCGGTGAGCTTTGTGGCGTGGTAGCCGTCGCGGACGAACACCGTGAGCGCGGCGTCCAGAATCGAATCGCGACGCTCCTGCCCTCTATCGGTTAGTTCGTTCGTCATGGCCAGTATCCTAGCGTTCATGAACAGGCCTGTGGTGATCGCTGACGTGGATACCGGCATCGATGATGCCCTCGCGCTTGCCTGGCTGGGCAGTTTGCACGCGCGTGGAGCGATCGACCTGACGGTGGCTACTTCTGCAGGAAACTGCACTGTTTACGATGCCGCACGCAACTCCAACGCGGTGCTGCGCATGACGGGCTCTTCCGCACGCGCGATTCCAGGATTGCCTGCTCCGCGCCACTTACCTTTGACTACTACTCCGGAAACGCACGGTCCGCGTGGGCTGGGGTATTGGCAGGATCACTCACCGCAGGACGAGCCCGATAAGGGCCACAGTCTGCTGGAAACCTGGCGCAAAGCCGCGCCGACGCACGTGCTGGTAGCCGGTCCTGCGACTAACATCGCCTACGTTTTAGATCATGCGCCACGGCTGCTGGAGAACTGCCAGGTGACGTTCATGACGGGCGCATTTAGTTATCCTGGTAACACTACTCCGTCCGCCGAGTGGAACGCGTGGGTCGATCCGCACGCCCTCAAACATGTGCTCGAGCAGTGGCCCGCGGGTGCTCCGGTGCCACGAATTTGCCCTCTCAACGTCACAGAGCAGGTTCTTTTGACCCCTGATCGTCTGCGTCCGATGTTGGCCAATCTTCCCCTTCGTCGTGCGGAATTGGTGGATCTTTTATCCGACGCCACTACCTTCTATTTCGAGTTTCATCAATCCGTTGGGGTGGGGTATAAGGCGCAGATCCATGACTTGGCTGCGGCTCAAGTGATGCTTGCCGAGGCGCTTCATCTGCAGATAGGCCATTGGCTGCGTCCGGCAACGGTGGATGTGGAAGCAGACTCCGAGCTGATGAGGGGCACGACGGTCGCGGATTGGGACGGCAGCTATTGGGGCCGGCCAGCTAATGCGCAGGTGCTGACGGCTATTGATGCGGATAATGTGCTGGATCTTCTGGACCGTGAGCTGCATAGCTGATACCCGGGTGGGCGGGGCGTTTAGCTCTCGCGGGTGTGTTTCACCGTCATCGCTAGAGAGCTCTTTCAACTGAACCCGTGGACGAGGAACAGAACCATGAATAGCACGGCAGAAGCCGTGGTCAGCGACGGCAGTTCGGGGAGCAAATAAATCAGGATCACGGCGATGGTGATAGCCAAGCCGCCGAGTGAGCGCACTCCCCGCCATGCGTCGACCAGCTCGATCAAGCCAACTGTGAGTGCTCCCCCAGATCCACATGGATGTGGTGCGGCTGTAATCCTTGGAATCCAAGTTGGGTATCTTCGGCGTTGGTGCCTGCGCAATTGTCCGCCATGAGGGTTTTCTGCCCGACCTCCAGCTGGGGTTCGACAGGGAGGTTGGAGCGAGGTCCAGAAGTGTCAACCATATTTTATGGATTGTGTCCTTGTGGAGCTCTAGGAGCAACCGCTTTCATTAATGGGAGTCTATGTCATCCGCCCCTGCAAGGACTGTCCGCTTTGATGCACAATGGGTTGAGGTGCCCCACAGAGGTACTCCTCAGATGTTTCGACACCCAAAAGGGATAGTAAGGAAGTATTGCAATGACTCAGTATCGCATTCTTGATGCAGAACAGAATGTTGTTCAGACAGCCGATTTAGAATCCAACGAGAAGGCATACGACTGGTTCAAGGATCAGTCCAAGGCTGATGACTCTCTAGGTTGGGGTCTTGAAGCCAATATCGACGGTGAGTGGGAATTCCTCGATCAGTCCGAGGGTGGCACCAACCTCACCGGATCTGATAACTAGTTCCTAACCTTCGCTCGCTGTGATGCGGCTTTAAGAATATTGCGCCGCATCACAGGGAATATAAATGTATGGAACGGGTAGACAGCCCACCAGTAAAGCCGCCCTTGGAAACCTTGGGGAGCGTAGGCGACTCGCTGGATATAGTGGCTTCCGCCTTCGGAACGTCGTTGAAGTTCCAACGTCAGCCACGCGCTTCCATCGACCTTAAACTCTCCTCGCAGTACCAAGCGATGAGGCCGGTCAATTTCCATTACGCGCCACCAGTCGACCCTGTCGCCGATGCTCAAACGTTGTGGATCGCGGCGGCCTCCGAGCCCTGGGCCTCCCACGAGCTTGTCCAGTAAGCCCCTGATTTTCCACAGTAGCGGCGCTGAATACCATCCGTTGGAACCGCCGATACCCTCGATAATAGGCCAGACTTCTTCTGGGGACAGGTCCGTGTTCTCGGTTCGGACATCTCGGTAGATCCTGCCCCCGGCCCAATCTGGGTCTGTCGGGTAAGAATCCTCGGGGTGTGGTTGGTTCTTCCAACCCTGATACCACGAGGTGATGACATCACCACTCTTTTCCCGTTTCAGGGCTCGCTTCACCGCATCCTTATAGCTTGTGAAGCCCCCGGGCGGATCGGGGATGAACTCGGCGATCCGGTGATCCTCAGTGACAGCATCTTCAGCCATTGATTGGGCAAGCGGGATAGCTAGATTGGAAGGTACTGGAGTGACTAGACCAATCCACATACCAGATTACTTATCCATGGGCAGAGGGATGGGTATGGAACCGATGAGCCGGCGATAACCCTGAACTGAGCCGTAGCCACGAAGCAAGTCTGCGAATGTCTGTACTTCGCCATTGCCCACATCAAGAGGCTCATTGACGGCTTCATCCAAGTCACTTGCGTTGACTAGGTAGTAGAGGGCATCTCGGATCGCCAGTGGTTCGATCTTGTTATTAATCCATTGAGGGGCGACCATCACGGGCAACTTTTCCGTGAGATGGCGGATTATCTCGAAGGAGGCAGAACCTGAACCAATGAGAGTAGCTGCTCGTAGGATGATTGCCGGGACAGGGGATTCGAGCAAAATCCGGGCTACCCGTTCACGGGAGCGCATGTGCTTGGACAGTTCTTCCAACGGTTTATCCCGGGGGTGAAGTCCGGAAAGGTACACGATTTGCTGAACGCCAGCTTTTGCGGCCTCTGAAGCGATATTCCGAGCGGTCTTCTCCTCCGTTTTCTCGAAATCTTCCTCCTCGGCCCCCATTGAATGCACGAGGTAGAGCAACACATCTACATTCTTGACCGCTTCGGCGACGCTGTGCGGATCTGTGAGGTCAGCTTCTACAGCCTCCACGTCAGAGAACCATTGAAAGCGCTTAAGGCTGTCTCGATGTCGTGATGTGGTCCGAACAGTAAATCCAGCAGCGAGTAGTTCTGGTACAACGCGTCCACCGACATAACCAGTTGCTCCAGTCACGAGGATTCGACGATTGGGATGAGAAGCAGTGTGGTCAACAGTAGTTTTCATTTCTTGGGACATGTACCCCACCCTATGCTAATTGCTGCACAGGGGGCACAATCTGGACTCCTCACCGCAAGCGTCGCCAACGATGTCACAGAGATCAGGGCTAGCAAATCTGCACGGAGCCAAATTCGGCGGATCGGATTAGGTGCGAACCCTAGCCTTATGCGCTGCCGATACCAAGACCTCAAGGGAAGCGGTGGTCTCATCCCAACCGCGAGTCTTCAGACCGCAGTCCGGATTGACCCACAGCAGGCGCGGATCAACGCTGTCCAACGCTGCGGACAGCAGATCGTCGACCTCGCTCTGCGCAGGAACACGAGGGGAGTGAATATCCCACACGCCGGGACCCACGCCCAGCTCGTAACCTGCGTCCTTCAGAGCCTCGAGGACCTGCATGCCGTTGCGGGCTGCCTCGATGCTGGTGACGTCTGCGTCCAGGTTGCTGACAGTATCGATCAGCTCGTTGAACTCGGAGTAGCACATGTGAGTATGCACCTGAACCTCGTTCGGAGCAGACGCGGTGGCCAGGCGGAAGCTGCCCACGGCCCATTCGAGGTACTCCGGCTGATCTTCCTTGCGCAGTGGCAGCAGCTCGCGGATAGCAGGCTCATCCACCTGAATGATCTGCGCGCCGGCAGCAACGAGGTCATCGATCTCGTCCTGCAAAGCCAACGCGACCTGATCCGCGGTGGTGCCCAGTGGCTGATCGTCGCGCACAAAGCTCCAGGCCAGCATGGTCACGGGGCCAGTCAGCATGCCCTTGACCGGCTTGTCCGTGAGGTCCTGCGCCACCTGGTACCAGCTGACGGTCATGGCCTCGGGGCGGTGCACATCGCCAAAGATGATTGGCGGGCGCACGCAACGGGAACCGTAGCTCTGCACCCACGCGAACTCGGTAGACAGGTATCCCTCCAACTGCTCGGAGAAGTACTGCACCATGTCGTTGCGCTCTGGCTCACCGTGGACCAGCACGTCCAAGCCCAGCTCTTCCTGGCGACGAATCACATCGGCGACCTCGTCCTTCATCGCCTGATCATAGGCGGCGGCGTCGATGTCACCCTTGCGGAACTTCGCGCGAGCCGCGCGGATCTCCTGGGTCTGTGGGAACGAGCCGATCGTTGTCGTCGGCAGCGGCGGCAGATCCAGTGCCGAAAGCTGGGCCTCGCGGCGCTGGGCCACAGGGTCGCGGTGGCGATCGGCCTCAGTGATGGCCTCGGCGCGCTTGCGGACCTCGGCGTTGTGGGTCAGTGGGGACTCGGCGCGAGCAGCAATCGCTTTGCGGGAAGCTTCCAGAGCCTGCTCGTCGGCGTCGGTCGCCTCGCCACGCAGGGCGCGGGAAAGAACTGCCACTTCCTGGATCTTTTCAGTGCCGAAGGCCAGCCACTCCACCACATCGGGGTGCTCCGCGCGCAACCGGGTCTCGCGGTCCAGGTTGTACGGCACGTGTAGCAGAGAACAGCTCGTGGACACGGCAACTGGTCCGCGTTCCGCCAAACCACGCAAGGTCTCCAGCGCAGCATCCAGATCGGTGCGCCAGACGTTACGGCCATCCACCACGCCCACCAGCAGCAGCTCTTCACCGTTCCACGAAGGCAATTCAGCTCCGCCGTAGACCACGTCCACGCCAAACGCCTGCACGCCCGTACCGGACAGAGCCTTGATGGCCTGATCGCCATCACCAAAGTAGGTCTGCACCAGCAACTTCAGGTTGGATGCTGCAGCCAGCTTTTTGTAGCCTGTGCGTACCTTTTCCAGTACGTCAGGATCAATCTCAGTCACCAGAGTTGGCTCATCCAGCTGCAGCCACTCCACACCGCGGTCAGCGATACGCGGCAGCAAGCGAGCGTACGTAGCAAACAGCTCGTCCAGGTGATCCAGCGCAGAAGAGCCATCAGTGGCGCGCGCCAAGCTGAGGTACGTCAGTGGGCCCACCAGCACGGGGCGCACCGCGGTGCCCGCACGGTTGACCTGGTCAGCGATGTCCTGCAGGAACGCGGAATCTTCCAAGCTAAACGTGGTGGAAGCAGACAGCTCCGGCACGATGTAGTGGTAGTTCGTGTCGAACCACTTCGTCATCGCGGAAGCAGGGAGCTCCGAGGTTCCGCGGGCCGTGGCGAAGTAGCGGTCGATGAAGGCGGGCAGGCCGTCATTATCGTGATCCGCGATGTCTTGGACGCGCTCTGGAAGAACTCCGAGAAGAGCGGAGGTGTCCAGAGTGGCGTCGTAAAAAGAACGTCCGGAAAAGGCCACCGAATCAAGACCTGCGGACAGTGCTGCGTCCGTGTAGCTGTTGGTCAACAGGGTGGCGGTGGAGGCGAGATGGCGACCGGTGGAATTGTCCTTCCAGTAGCCTTCGAGTGCCTTTTTGAGCTCGCGATCAGGGCCAATGCGTGGAACCCCGGCGATAGTTGCATGAATAGTCATGTGTGTCTGATCCTCGTCAGTCGACTTCGTGTTCTTGATGCAGCCGGCAGGCATTCGGACTTAACGCACGGAATTGCGGCGAGGAAATACGCCCCGGCAGCAAAAGCCATGCGCATACCGTTGCGGGACAGCTCCGGATTCTCACCGGATTCCCCTGCAGTGTTCACGCCAGGCCTCTCACCTTGTCCGGGGCTCCAGAAGGTGGACCAGTTCGGCGTGAACCGGTTGCTACACAAGAGCAAACACTAGACAGCTCGGTCTGTCAAACCTGTACCCCAGAAATTTGACGTTTTCGCAGGTTTAGCGCACGATTACACTCGAATTACTTCCGGCCCCGAGGTGACATAGGGGCATACTTTTAGCGACCCCCGCGACGAACCCGCAAGGACACCGCCATGTCACCCACTATCTCCCGCGCGCTGCTGATCATCTCCGGCGTGCTCATCGCCGCCACGTGGCTCTACCTCGTGCTGACCCAGCCCACCGATTCAGACTGGGGCGCACTCGCAGATTCCCGCAGCTCCACCATCGCTTTGGTCGGTTTTATGCTGCCTGCGATCCTGGCGCTTATCGCCGTGGTTCCGCGCCTTCCGGTACGTACCTTGACGCTGCTGCCGGTGGCTTTGGCGTTGAACATCGTGGTGGGTCAGGTAGTGGGCACCATGGGCCTGCCGCTTCCGCTGTACTTCGATTCCATTGGAACAGTGCTGGTGGGCGCGCTGGCTGGTCCCGCTGCGGGATTGGTCACGGGTGTGCTGTCTGCGCTGGTGTGGGGCACTTTTAACCCCACCGTGGTGCCATTTGCCGCGGCCTATGCCTTCGTAGGTGTGGCGGCTGGATTGCTTCGCCGCTGGTGGACTGGATCGTGGTGGCGCATCGCGCTGGCCGCGATCTTGGTGGGATTCGTGACCGCGTTGCTCTCCGCGCCTATCGCGTCGTTCATTTTCGGTGGCACCGCGGGCACGGGCACGGGCCTGCTTGTGAGCTTCTATCGCTCGCTGGGCTTCGACACCCTCTTCGCCGTATTCCTGCAATCCTGGACGTCTGATCCTTTGGACAAGCTGATTGTGTTTAGCGTCATTTGGCTGGTCATCCGCGCCCTGCCACAACGCACCCGAAAGACGTTCGCCGCCGATTCATGAACCCTCTCACTCCGCTGACGTTCGCGGCCTGCACAGCGATTATTGTGCTGGCCGTGGATTCGTGGATGCTGTCCGCGGCAGTGATTGCGCTGGTCACGGTGTGTTCTCTTCTTTTCTCGGCGTCAAGGCGCTCCCTGCCCGCAGCTCTTGCCATCGGCATTCCGGCGTGCCTCGGATTCGTGCTGATCTACGCGCCGTTCGGCAACGAGCCGGGTTGGTGGATTGTGACTCGTGACGGCCTCAGCGTGGCCGCGCACTTGGGTCTGCGGTTTTTGGCGGTGACGATGGTCGCGTTGGCGGGTATGAGCCTGGTGAACTTGGATCGGCTCATGCTTGCACTGCAGCCGCGGGTGCCAGCGCCGATGCTGTACGTGGTGGGTTCCACGGCGCGGCTGTATCCCATCGCGCGCAATCGTCTGCAGAACATTCGCCAAGTGCACCAGTCGCGGGGGATCGATACCTCCACGCTTAAGGCGAAGCTGAACATGGTGCTACCGCTGATCGTGGGGCTGGTGGATGACGCAGCTCAGCGCTCCCGGCCGTTGCAGCGCCTGGGTGTGGGCACCCCAGGGCCGCGAACCGTGCTGCACGACGTGTCAGACACCCCTGTGGAAAAGGTCCTGCGCTGGGCAGCGCTGGCTGTCACCCTGGCCGTACTTGTCTCGATCCTCATTTAGGATGAGCCACGTGACGGTCACTACGCATATTTGGGCGCCCTCGGGCACGGGATTATCGGAGCACGCCTGGCAGTTGGCGGAATCCACCGGTGCCGCGTGGGTGGGCAATAATGCCGCCGCCCACATCACGCTGTTGCGCTCCACCGTGGAGGAAGAGCTGGCGGTGGGGATGGAGCAGCGTGGCGTCGAAAAGGAAACGATGCGGACGAGGATCCAGGAAGCCTTGACGCTGTGGGGCCTGCGGGAGGCAGCAGGGCAGGATCCGACCACGCTGTCGACGGGTCAGACACGGCGCTTGGCCATTGCTGCGGCGTTGCTGACCAGGCCGGACGCGCTGGTTCTGGATTGCCCCACGGATGGGTTGGACGCAGACTCCGTGGAGACGTTGCGCGCCACATTGCGTGAGTTTCCGGGCGAGGTCACCGTGTATGACCGCGTGTGTGGAGCCCTTTTTTCCGACGCTAACACCCACCTGACCCTCACTTTCGATGGCGAGTTAAAGCCGTGGGCGGACGAGGTGCCGCGCGGGGAATGCGGTGAAGCGAAAAGCATTGGCGAGGTAGTTTTCCGGGCCGAGGACGTGCGGATACGTCGGGCACACGAGGTGGGGCCGATTGATCTCGAGGTGCGCGCGGGGACGGTGACACACCTGGCGGGGCGCAACGGCTGCGGCAAAACGTCCCTGCTCATGGCGGCGATGGGGCTGCTGGACTACGCGGGGACCATCGACGTGAACAGCGCGGGCTGGGCGCCCACGCCACTGGACGAGTCCATCACGCAGCGCACCGCTCTGCGAGAGGTCTCGCAGGGGGCGGGGGAGAAGGCCGGACGCGAAGCGCTGGAGTTTGTGGGACTGGAACAGTACGCGGAGCAGCATCCGTTGGACATGCCGGCCTCGGCGCGGCGCATGCTGCTGGTGGCGTGCGCAATGGCGCGGAAACCGCAGGTGCTGCTGCTGGACGAGCCGACCGTGGGACTAGATACCGCAGGCTACGGGTGGCTGGCACGAGTGATGCGCGCCTACGCGGACCAAGATAACCGGGCCGTGCTGTGGACCTGCCACGATGCGGAATTCGCCGGGCGGGTTAGCGACGTTAGTTTGTCACTTCCACAGAATCGCCGCTGACGGACACGGACTTCGCCGCAGTCAGGGGCTTGCGGGAGGGACCGTCCACCACGTCGCCGGTGGAAACGTCGAAGCGGGAGTAGTGCTTCGGACAGGTAGCCACGGTGGTGCCCTGAAAGTCCTCGATTTTGTCGATCGTTCCGCCCGCGTGGGGGCAGGCAGTGGAAAAGGCGGTGAACTCGGACTCAGCGGGGTGGCCGATGACCCAGCCGTCGATGATGGTCGCGCCACCCACGGGGATGTCCGTCTTGGAGGCCTTGGCCACCACTTCCTCGCCTGCACATGCAGCGAGGAGGGCGCCGGAGGCGGTAGCGGCGGTGGCGAGGGCAACTCCGCGGAAGAACTGGCGGCGGGAGCAGGGAGTAGGGTGAGCGCTCATAGTTTTCATTATTGCCCTGTCAGCGGGGGTTTTCCAATCAGGCCTTGACCCTCACGCTGCGTCACGCTGAAGAATCTGGAGTCATGTCGGAACAAGATGAGTGCACCGTCGGTGAAGCGGCACAGTATCTCGGGGTCAGCGTCCGTACGCTGCACCACTGGGACCATATCGAGCTGCTATCTCCGGGATGG
Organism: Corynebacterium sp. ED61; assembly: GCF_015233855.1. Classification (NCBI taxonomy): domain Bacteria; kingdom Bacillati; phylum Actinomycetota; class Actinomycetes; order Mycobacteriales; family Corynebacteriaceae; genus Corynebacterium; species Corynebacterium sp. ED61. The sequence goes on from NZ_JADGIT010000004.1 coordinate 147,961, forward strand.
CGAACCTACGGAAACTATCGTCTCTACACCCTCGAGGACTTGAAGCGAGGCCAGCTGATTCTCATGTATCGAGAAGCAGGGATGCCATTGAATCAGATCGCAGAGGTACTCGATGGTGGCGAAAATCTCCGAACGCATCTTCTTCGGCAAAAACATCTACTCACGCAGAGGCTCGACAGCGTGCATCGCATGATGCTTGCAGTTGATAATCTGCTCGATCTCCAAGAGGAGAATATGACAACGGACAAAATGAGGAAAATTCTAGGAACTGATTGGGATCCGAAATACCAGCAGGAGGCCGAGGAGCGCTGGGGCGATACCCAAGAATGGGAACAGACCCAACAGGCGATGAAGTCCATGACGGAAGCCGATTGGGCACCTACAAAGGAAACCAATGAGCAATTGGCTAAAGATTTGGTGGCCGCGGAGAAGGAAGGCGTCGAACCAGGAAGCAACCGCGCAAACGAACTGGCAGAAAGGCATAAGGACACGGTGGACCGCTGGTACCCCTGCTCGTACGCCAAACAAGTCATCTTGGCCCGGATGTACGTGCACGACGAGCGCTTCGCTGCGACCTATCGGTACAAGACTCAATACCTGTTGAAAATCGTAGAAGCGAACGCTCAGGCGCACGGGGTAGACCTGAACAACGTCCCCTGGGAGTAACATATAACCCCATGTACACCCCAGAATCCGTTGGAACCCCGCTGTCTGACAATGCCACCACCGTGCTGCTGCTCGGTTCGGGTGAGCTCGGACGCGAAGTGACCTTTGCTTTGCAGCGACTGGGCGTTGAGGTGCACGCGGCCGATCGCTACGAGGGTGCACCTGCTCACCACACCGCGAACTACGCTCACGTGCTGGACATGACGGATGGGGAGCAGGTGCGCGAGCTCGTGGAGCGCGTGCGCCCGGACTTTGTGGTTCCAGAGATCGAATCGCTGGCCACCAAGGAGCTAGAGCGCATCGAAGAGGAGGGGTTGGCCACCGTCATCCCTACCGCCCGCGCGGCTCGGCTGACCATGGACCGCGAAGGCATCCGCGATCTCGCCTACCACGAGCTCGGACTTCCTACCAGCGCTTATGTCTATGCCTCGTCCTACGACGAGCTATACCAAGGCGCGGAAGAAGTGGGATATCCCTGCGTGGTCAAGCCCATCATGAGTAGCTCCGGCAAGGGGCAGAGCTACGTAGCGAACGCGGACGAACTCTCCGGTGCGTGGGAGTACGCCATGTCCGGCGCACGCGTGAGCAATCAGCGCGTGATCGTGGAGCAGTTCATCCCCTTTGACTACGAAATCACGCTGCTGACCATCCGCTCCATCGACCCGGAAACCGACCGCGATGCCACCTGGTTCTGCGAGCCCATCGGCCACCGCCAGGACCGGGGCGATTACGTGGAATCCTGGCAGCCCGCCGCGATGAGCGAGACGGCGCTGGATAACGCCCGCAGCGTGGCCGCCCGCATCACCAACGCGCTGGGCGGCAGGGGAGTGTTCGGTGTGGAGCTGTTCGTCAAGGGTGATGACGTCTACTTCTCCGAAGTCAGCCCGCGCCCGCACGATACCGGCATGGTCACCATGGCCACCCAGCGCTTCAGCGAGTTCGATCTCCACGCCCGTGCGATTCTCGGACTGCCCATCGATTCGACGCTCGTCTCCCCGGGCGCTTCCGCCGTGATCTACGGCGTGGACAGCGACGGTCCGGTCTCCTTCAGCGGCCTGGCCGATGCGATGAGTGTCCCCGAGACCGACGTGCGGTTGTTCGGTAAACCGGAATCTTTTTCTCGACGCCGAATGGGCGTGGCCATCTCTACCGCCGAAGACGTTGCCCAAGGGCGCGAACGTGCCGTTTCGGCAGCAGAGCGTGTGAAGGTTAACCCGAGCTAGCTGCCACTTGTGCGCCCACCTGGGCGCACTCCTCGGAGCCACAGTGAGCCGTGGCGGGGTTGGACGCGCAGTCATCGCACATTAGCGTCTGCTTTCGGCACTGCTCATTGACACAGTTGTGGAACAGGTTTGTGGGGGCCTCGCAGTGCTTGCAATGGCCCAGCTGCTTGGCATCGTTGGAAAACTCAATGTGCATGCGCTTATCGAAGACATACAGCGAGCCTTCCCACAGGCCCTGGTCGCCGAATTTTTCGCCGTAGCGGACGATGCCACCGTCTACTTGGTAGACCTCCTGGAAACCACGGTTCTTCATCAGCGAAGACAAAATCTCGCAACGGATGCCGCCCGTGCAGTACGTGACCAGGGGCTTGTCCTTGAGATCGTCATACTTACCGGACTCGATCTCCTTGATGAAGTCATGCGTGGTGTTCACATCAGGGACAATCGCGTTTTTGAACTTGCCGATCTGCGCTTCCATGGCATTGCGTCCATCGAAGAAGACCACCTCGTCGCCGCGCTCTTCCACCAGTTTGTTCACAGCTTCCGGCTTGAGGTGAACGCCTCCGCCGACCACACCGTTGGCGTCGACCTTTAACTCATCGGGGGTCCCGAACGCCACGATCTCGTCACGGACCTTGACCGAAAGCTTGGGGAAATCTTTCGCGCTGCCCTCAGACCACTTGAAGGCCATCTTCTTGAAGCCGGGGTACTCGCGTGTCTTGCGGGTGTACTGCTTGCAGTTGCCCAGCGAACCGCCGACCGTGCCGTTGATGCCGTGCTTGCTGATCAGGATGCGGCCGGTCAGGCCGAGCTGCTCACACAAGGTGCGCTGCCAGAGCATCACTGCCACGGGATCCTCGATGGGAGTGAAGCAGTAATACAGCAGGATGCGGGATTCCAGGATGTCGGTCGCGGTGGTTACCATGCCTGAAGATATTAGTCCTGGTGCAGGCCAGACCCCAATTTGGAACTAGTCCAGAACCAGCTGCATCTCCACGTGCTCCACACCGTCCACCTCGAAGGTTTCGCCGACGGCCTCGGCGCCGTAGGACGCGTAGAACTCGGTGAGGTATGTCTGCGCCTCGATCTTGACTACAGAGCGCTGTGTGGTGGGATCCAGCGCAGCCGCCCGTCCACGGCAGACCTCGAGGGCTTGCTCGACGATCTGGCGGGAAATGGCGTAGCCACGCATGTCTGAGGCCACGCAAAGGCGACCGATGTGCTGCTCTTCTGGAGAGCCGAAGACACGAGCGGTGCCGACGAGACGCAAAGGGCTGGCTGGATCGGGGGCACCGAATGGATAGTTGGGGCCTGAGCCCGGGTGCACGTAGGCCAGGATGTGTTGCGTATTTGGGTGGATATCAGTGTCATCAATCTCAGCGAACGGGGCGCGCTGTTCGTTGACGAAGATGTCCACACGCAGCTTGTACAGGGCGTGCACCTGCTGAGGAGTCATGTTGAGAACTGCTCGGCCAGTCAGGTGTACCTCTGGCTTGTCAGGATCCGGTTGCGTCATAGCCGAGTAGTTTACCGATCAGCTATTGCTCTCGGGAGAACTTGACCATATCGTCCCATTCGCGCACCTTCTTGCGCTCGCGGCCTTCGGCTTCGCCCAGCTCACGCTCGTACTTGTCCAGTGCGTACCACCCATTCCAGGTGGTGTAGGTGATGCCCTTATCGGCCAAGAATTCCTCGACAGCTTCCAGCTCTGGCTTGGCGGGAGCTAGGCCCAGGCCGTCGGCGTGATCAGACAAAAGGTTGGCGACAGCCTCGTTGGCATCGCCCTTGGTGTTACCGATCAATCCCACTGGGCCGCGGCGGATCCAGCCGGTGGCGTACACACCGGTGAGACGCTCGCGCTTTTCCGCCTCGGGATCGGCGGACCCGGGAACGCCAGCGATGCCGTCTGCGGTGGGACCTTCGGTGAGCACGCGGCCACCGACGTTAGGCAGCACGTTTTGGCGCTCGTCCCAAGGGAGATCGGCTTGCTGGTCGGACTTGTAGCCTACGGCGCGGTAGACCGCACCCACTGGCCATTCATTGAACTTACCGGTGCCGCGCACGCTGCCGTCGCCGGTGAGCTCGGTGCGCTCGGTAACCAGGGAGACCACGTTGCCGTTGTCATCGGTCTTGACCTCGTGTGGAGACTCGAAGAAGTGAAGGTAGAGCTTGTGTGGAGCACCCTTCGGCTCGGCGATGGCGTACTGCTCCAACAGGGTGCACACCATGTCCTGGATCTTGGAGGCACGGCGGGCTTCCTCGGAGCCTTCGTCGTAATCAATGTCTTCCGGATTGACGACGACCTCGATAGTGTCCGAGTGGTTGAGTTCCTTTAGCTCCAACGGCGTGAACTTCGCTTGGGCAGGGCCACGACGGCCGAAGACGTGAACTTCCTTGGCCTGGTTGTCCTTCAGGGAGTCATAGACGTTGTCCGGGATTTCGGTAACGCGCAGTTCATCGCCAGTTTTGGCCAGCACGCGAGCCACGTCCAGGCCCACGTTGCCTACGCCGATGACGGCCACGGAGTTGGCATCAAGCGTCCACGCTGGCTCGAAATCCGGGTTTGCGTCGTAAAAACCCACGAACTCGCCGGCGCCGCGGGTGTGCTCGCCGCCAGGGATGTTGAGATCGCGGTCGTCGGTCGCACCGGTGGCGTAGATGACGGCGTCGTAATAACCCTTGAGGTCCTCGAGGGTGACGTCCTTACCCACGTTGACGTTTCCGAACAGGCGAATCTCCGGCTTATCCAGCACCTTGTGCAAGGACTTGATGATGCCCTTGATGCGTGGGTGATCGGGGGCTACGCCGTAACGGATGAGGCCGAATGGGGCGGGCATGCGCTCAAAGATGTCGACAGCCACGTCCTGGTCTGATTTGGTCAGAGCATCCGAGGCATAAATTCCGGCGGGTCCGGATCCGATGACGGCAACTCGTAGCGGGCGGTTCTCAGCCATGAATTCTTCAGTTTCCTTATCAAGGGTGGGGACGTGTGATTGCTTATCTCGTTATCACGTAAAGCGTACCGAATGGGTACGTAGCGCTAGGCCTGAACTATAGACAGAGTGGTCTAGGTAAGGCAAGTTTCGGCTATCTTGCGTCTGTGAACCGAGCGGTCTATTGTTGGCTTCTCGTAGACAGGTTGGTCTATTATTTCCACCGAAAGGCGACGATGACTACTGCACCGCAGGCCACTCGAGCCAAGCGCAAGCCACGCCCGCAGGGACAGTGGCTGGTAGACGGCACGAATCCGCTCAATAATGACGAGCGCATCAAGCAAGAAGATCCCGGTGTCGCCGTGATGGAGCGCATCCGTAACATCTACTCCAAGCAGGGATTCGATTCCATTCCTGCTGAGGACCTCGCACCTCGTTTCAAGTGGGTGGGCATGTACACCCAGCGCAAGCCAGGGCTGGACGGCACGCAGACCTCCACTCTGACCAACGCGGAGCTGCAGGACAACTACTTCATGATGCGCATCCGCCTGGACGGTGGACAGGTAACCACCGAAGGCTTGCGCACCATCGGCGAGATCTCCAGCAACTTTGCCCGCGGCACCGCAGATTTCACCGACCGCCAGAATGTGCAGCTGCACTGGATTGAGATCGAAAACGTCCCAGAAATCTGGGACCGTCTGGAAAAAGTTGGCCTGAACACCATGTTTGGCTGCGGTGACGTGCCCCGCGTCATCCTCGGCTCTCCCGTTGCAGGCATCGCTGCCGACGAGTTGGTAGATGCCACGCCCGCGATCATGGACATCAAGGAGAACTACCTCCCGCGGGAAGAGTTCGGAAACCTGCCGCGCAAGTTCAAGACCGGCATCTCCGGCAACCTGCGCCAAGACATCACCCACGAGATCCAAGACGTCGCCTTCATCGGGTCCACCCACCCAGAGCATGGCCCTGGATTCGACCTGTGGGTTGGCGGCGGACTGTCCACCAACCCCATGCTCGCGCAGCGCGTGGGCGTGTGGGTACCGCTGGAAGAAGTCGCTGAGACGTGGGCCGGCGTGGTCCGCATCTTCCGTGACTACGGCTACCGCAAGGTGCGCAACCGCGCCCGCTTGAAGTTCTTGGTTGCGGACTGGGGAATCGAAAAGTTCCGCCAGGTGCTCGAGGACGACTACCTAGGCAAGAAGCTCATTGACGGGCCGGAGCCAGAAGTGGCGCCGGGCTACCGCGATCACGTGGGTATCTTCGAGCAGGCAGACGGCAACTTCTACCTGGGTGTGAAGCCGACCGTCGGACATACAGACGGTGGGCAGCTCCAGCACCTCGCCGACCTGGCCGATAAGTACAGTGTGACCCGCCTGCGCACCACGCCGGACAAGGAACTGCTGTTCCTCGACCTGACCCGCGAAAACGCGGATAAGTTGGCCGCGGAACTCGAGGACATTGGACTGAGTGCCAAGCCCAGCGCATTCCGTCGAGACATTATCTCCTGCACCGGTCTGGAATTCTGCAAGCTCGCGCACGTAGTGACCAAGCAGCGCGCAATCGCGCTGGTCGACGAGCTGGAAGACCGCCTCGGTGACCTCGACGTGCCACTGAAGATCAGCCTCAACGGCTGCCCAAACTCCTGTGCACGTTCGCAGGTCGCGGACATCGGGCTGTCTGGCAAGGTCCTCACCAACAATGAGGGCGAACGTGTGGAAGGTTTCCAGGTTCACCTCGGCGGCGCCGTTGGACTGCGCGCCGGATTCGGCAAGAAGGTGCGCGGCAACAACGTCTTCTCGACTGACCTGGGTGACTACGTGGTGCGTGTCGTCGAAAACTATAAGGACGGCCGCGAAGACGGAGAGTCCTTCGGCGAATGGGTCGTGCGAGCCGACGAGGAACTGTTGGTATGAGCGTGCCGGACGAGGACTCGCTGCCGTCGGTCAACGAACAGATCGGCGGCAGGACGGGGCACCCCAACGCCCGCCGAGCCACGGTGAACTTCTGCCCGTACTGCATGGGGGAGAACCTGTTCCCGGACATGGAAACCGACAACGCGTGGCAGTGCCGCGAGTGCATGCGCGTGTTCTCGGTGAAATTCCACGGTTTGCTCAACCAGGGCTAGTCCTAACGGGCCAGCCGGGATTCGGCGAGCGTTATCCCCAGGCTAATCGCCACGCACGCCGTGGCGGGCCCGGCGTAGAACAGACTTCTTTCCGCTTGCGGTTTTGAGACTGACGATATACCTGACCAGCAAATCGTCAAATTTAAGGCTCGCTGTTGAATGAATGGACAGATTGGTCTATTCTTGTCCAGGAACAAACAGACAGACTGGTCTGGATAGGGCGTTGACGAGCGTCATGAACGACAAGCAATGAGAAGAGGAACGCATGAGTGTGCCAAACATCTCGGGCATGAGTGGCCAAGGAGGTGCAGGTGGCTTCCTCGGGCTGAATGGCGTTGGCAACAACGATCAACAGGCTGACTACCGGGACCCAGAGATCAGCCCCAAAGGCGGCGACACCTCGACCACCCCCTTGAGTGACGAACAGCGCCAAGCGCACGTCGAACTCGTTGCCAAGTGGGGCCAGCAGCTGGAAACCGCTACCGCCGAAGAGATCATGGAATGGGCAGAGGAGCACCTCGAAGGCCCCATTGCCGTGACCATGAGCATGCAGGACACGGTCCTCGCGGAACTCGCCGAGGGACGTCTGCACAGCGGCGAACTGGTCTTCCTAGACACTGGCTACCACTTCAAGGAGACCATCGAGACCCGCGACAACGTGGAACAGCGCTACCAGCTGCCATTGAAGACCGTCGAGCCAGTTCTCAGCCGCGAAGAGCAAGACGAGACCTATGGGCCGCGCCTGTATGCCAGCAACCCCACCGCGTGCTGCCGTATGCGCAAGGTCGAGCCACTGGCGCGGATGCTCAACCCCTTCGAGGCATGGATCAGCGGCGTGCGCCGTGTCGATGCCCCCACGCGAGCAACCACTCCAGTGCTCGAGGTTGACCGCACCGGGCGCCTCAAGATCAACCCCATCGTGACCTGGACGGACGAAGAGGTAGAGCAGTACATCACTGATCATGACCTCATCATTAACCCACTGACCAAGCAGGGATACCCATCCATCGGATGCGCTACCTGCACCCTGCCAGTGGCCGAAGGCGAAGATCCACGCTCCGGCCGTTGGGCCGGAACCAACAAAGTAGAATGCGGGCTCCACACCTAATGACGACTCAGACACAAAACCCCTCCACCAGCGTACTTTCACCGCACCTGGCGGCACTGGAAGCGGAATCCATCGAGATCCTGCGCGAAGTAGCCGGGCAGTTCGACCGTCCAGCGTTGCTCTTCTCCGGCGGCAAGGACTCCGTTGTGGTGCTGGAACTAGCCAAGCGAGCATTCGCTCCGGCCGCCGTGCCATTCGAACTGCTGCACGTAGACACCGGGCACAACTTCCCGGAAGTTATCGAATTCCGCGACAGGATCGCCGAGGATCCACGCATCACCCTGCGCGTGGCGCACGTGCAGGATTGGATCGATTCCGGCGTGCTGCAGGAACGCCCAGACGGCACCCGCAACCCGCTGCAGACCGTTCCCCTGGTGGAGACCATCCAGGAGCAGAACTACGACGCAGTCCTGGGCGGTGCACGCCGTGACGAGGAGAAGGCTCGCGCCAAGGAGCGCGTTTTCTCCGTGCGCGATTCCTTCGGCGGATGGAACCCTCGCCGTCAGCGCCCTGAGCTGTGGGGCCTGTACAACGGCCGCCACCAGGCGGGAGAGAACATCCGTGTGTTCCCGATCTCCAACTGGACCGAGGCAGACATCTGGGATTACATCCGCGACCGCGAGGTGGAAGTTCCGCAGATCTACTACGCCCACCAGCGCGACGTGTTCGAGCGCGGCGGCATGTGGTTGACCGCGGGTGAGTGGGGCGGCCCGAAGGAGGGCGAGGAGATCGTCACCAAGACCGTGCGCTACCGCACCGTCGGCGACATGAGCTGTACCGGTGCCGTGCTCTCCGATGCCACCAGCATCGAGGACGTCATCGACGAGATCCGCCAGTCCACCACCACCGAGCGTGGTGCCACCCGAGCTGATGACAAGCTCTCAGAATCTTCCATGGAAGACCGCAAGAAGGAAGGTTACTTCTGATGACCACCGCAGTCACCAATTTGCCCACGCTGCGCCTGTGCACGGCCGGTTCCGTGGATGACGGCAAGTCCACCTTCGTCGGACGCTTGCTCTACGACACGAAGTCCATCCTTTCGGACCAGTACGAGTCCGTGGAGCGCGTCTCTACCGCCAAGGGTCTTGAGAATCCTGACCTGTCCTTGCTGGTCGATGGCCTGCGTGCCGAGCGCGAGCAGGGCATCACCATCGACGTGGCTTACCGCTACTTCGCCACGGACAAGCGCAGCTTCATCCTGGCCGATACCCCAGGCCACGTGCAGTACACCCGCAACACGGTCACTGGCTTGTCCACGTCCGAGTTGGTCATTGTTCTTATCGACGCACGCAACGGCGTGATTGAGCAGACCCGCCGCCACCTGCGTGTGGCATCCATGATGAAGCTGTCTCACGTGGTGGTGGCCGTCAACAAGATTGACGCTGTGGACTACTCCGAGGAGATCTACAACCAGGTTGCAGATGACATCCGCACCCTGACTGACGAGCTCGGTCTGAACCACGTGGACATCGTTCCTACCTCCGCCCTGCTGGGTGACAACGTGGTGGAACGCTCCGCCAAGACCCCGTGGTACGACGGTCCTTCCGTGCTGGAGATCCTGGAAAAGGCCACCCCAGGTGCGGAAAATGACAGCGTCAACCGCGAGTTGCGCTTGCCGATTCAGATCGTGATTCGCGAGCACTCCTCCGATTACCGCGGCTATGCCGGACGTTTGACCGCCGGTGCGGTGGAAGTGGGCGATACCGTCAACGCGGGCGGCCGCGAGGCAGTCGTGGCGGGCATCGACTCGCCGGAAGGCGAGCTGCAGCGCGCTGTCCGTGGGAAGTCTGTGGTGATCCGCCTAGATCGGGACATCGACCTGTCCCGCGGTGACATCATCGCCGGCTCGGACCTCCCCGAGCCAACTAATCAGCTCACCGCCACGGTCTTCCACCTCTCGGAGACCCCGGTTCGCCTGCGCTCCAACGTGCTGCTGCGTTATGGCTCTGCCACCGTGCGCGCTCGCGTGGACGAGGTTATTGAGCGCATCGATGCGCCTCAGGGTGGCTCGGAGGAATTGGTTCTCAATGACATTGCGCGCGTGCGCGTGACGGTCGCTGAGCCGTTGCCGTTTGAGCAGTACCGCCGCGGCGGCCGGGTGGGTAGCTTCCTGCTGATTCAGCCGGGCACCGGCGATACAGTGACCGCCGGATTGATCGACTAATTCCTATGTCTGCCTCCTCTGCTCCCGTCATCGTGTTGGCTCACGGATCTCGTCATCCGTTAGCTGATCAGGCCGTCCATCAGGTGGCTGAAGCGGTGGGCGCAGAGGCGGCGTTTCTGGACTTTTCTCCCCGCACCTTGGAAAACCAGGCGCGGCTGCTGGCCGCGCAGGGGCATAAGGACATTAGTGTCCTTCCATTGCTGTTCACCGATGCTTTTCATGCTCGCCATGATGTGCCGGAGACGGTGGCGGAAACGGAGCGAGCCCTGGGCGTGAACATCACTGTCACGGATTCCTTGGGCACGGGAGAAGACATTGCCGAGCTACTCGTAATCCGAGTTCAGCAGGCACTGGCGTATCAGCGATTCACCAACATCGTGATCTACGCCGTTGGCTCTAGCAATAGCGAAGCCAACCAGGCTGTGGCGGATCTTGCGCACAGCGTGGGGCAGAGGCTGCGAATGCCGTGCGCGGCTCTATTTGCCACTGGTCGTGGCGGAGGAGTCGCCGCTTTAAGCGCACATTGCGCAGAACATGGGCCCACTCATGTGGTTCCACTGTTCGCTGCCCCCGGAACGCTCTGGGATATGGCCGTGGAAAGCCGCATCCCGAATGCCAGCTTCGGTACCCCGCTGGGTACGGAATTGGCCGGAGTAATTGAGCACAGGCTCCACCAGGTAAAAGGACTCGAATCCCGATGAATAAACTCTTTCTCTTTGCTGTCGCAGGCCTGTTGGCCCAGTTGGTGGACGGCGCGCTCGGCATGGCCTTTGGTGTTACTGCCACTACTGTCCTGCTGTTTTCTGGCCTCACTCCTGCGCATGCCTCTGCGGCCGTGCACTTCGCGGAGATGGGCACCACGCTGGCTTCGGGTGTGTCTCACTGGAAGCTGAAGAATGTGCACTGGCCAACGGTCTTCTGCCTGGGTGTGCCCGGTGCGGTGGGCGCGTTTGCCGGTGCAACGGTGCTTTCGAACCTGTCCACCGAGTCCGCGCAGCCGGTGATCACCGCGATCCTCGCGCTGCTGGGCTTTTATGTGCTGCTGCGCTCCTTCCTGTTGCCGTGGAATCGCACGCAGGCTGCGGAGAACGAAAAGCGGGGCTACGGACCTGCGGGCGCGCCGTCCGCGAAGTCCCGGTGCAGCCTCGCGGCGCTGGGAATCGGCGGCGGCTTCCTGGATGCCTCCGGAGGCGGCGGTTGGGGTCCTGTGACGACTTCCACGCTGATGGGCTTGGGCAAGGCCGAACCGCGCAAGATCATCGGTACCGTCAGTGCCTCTGAGTTCCTGGTCTCCTCTGCCGCGTCGGCGGGCTTCATCTTTGGGCTGGCCGGAGCGTTGCAGGAAGTGTGGCGCCCCGTGGTGGGCTTGTTGATCGGCGGCGTGATCGCCGCTCCGATTGCCGCGTGGCTGGTGACCAAGATCAAGCCACAGGTACTGGGTGGCTTCGTGGGCGGCCTGCTGATGCTGATCAACATCCCTCGACTGCTCAGCGCGTCCGATGGTGTTGCTATCGCTATAGCCATTATCGCTGCGTTGGGCATCGTGGCGCTGGTGTACTCCCGTCGTTCCCGGATGCTGGCCGAGCCTGCAGGAGATGGCGAGGAGCAGAAGACCGACCAGGTAAAAGAAGAATCGGAAAAGGTTACTTTACCTGCGTATTCGCGCCACTCTGCGGGCTGAGTTTCCTGCCAACGGAGTGATATTCTCCCAAAACCCACGGAGGTGTGAGCTACTTCACACCTCCGTTTATTTCGCTTTTCAAACCTTTCCCCTCAGGCACAATGGACAGCGACAAGTGCCACGAGCCGAAAGGGACAACCACCCGTGACCGAAGCCACCGCTCCAGCCATCCGAGCAGTCTTAACCCCCGTCGCCAGTGCCGCCATCCGGCGCGACGCCATCTTAGAGGCCACCGGCGATTACTCACACGATCTCTTCTCCACCGTCGACCCGGTCACCGTCGATTTTTCCGATTCCCTCGATGCTGCTCTGCAGGCCGAGGTTCCCCTCCTGGTTTCCTCCGGCGCTCCTGTGAACGACGCCAGGCTCGCGGACGCGACCGGTGCCAACCTCATCCTGGTGGGAAATAACGAAGACGATCTGGAGCACATCCTCATCCTCAACGATCGCCTCGAGCGCATGGGGTACACCGTCGCCGGGTACATCCTGCTGGAACCGGCCGGTGGCGAATTCGAAATGACCTTCGACCAGGCCGCTCAGCTGGAGCGTCGAGAGCAGAAGATCGGGCCAGAGCTATTCGAGCGCAACCTCATCGACAAGGCCCGCGCCCAGCAGGCGCACATCGTGCTGCCCGAAGGCGACGATGACCGCATCCTCGAGGCCGCCCACCTCCTGCTGGAAGACGAAGTATGCAAGCTGACCATCCTCGGAGACCCAGAAGCCATCAAGGCGCGGGCTGAAGAATTGGGGCTGGATATTTCTGGCGCTGGCGTCGAGGATCCAACGGCGGGTGACCGCCTGGAACAGTTCGCAGAAGACTTTGCTGAACTGCGCAAACACAAGGGAACCACCGTCGACGAGGCCCGCGAGACCATGAAGGACATAAGCTACTACGCCACGATGATGGTCCACCAGGGCCTGGCGGATGGCATGGTCTCTGGCGCGGCGCACACCACCGCGCACACCATCAAGCCCTCGTTCCAGATCATCAAGACCGCCCCGGGTTCCTCCGTGGTGTCCTCGATCTTCCTCATGGTCATGGACGGAGTGCTGTGGGCGTTCGGTGACTGTGCGGTCAATCCAGATCCGACGCCAGAGCAACTGGCAGAAATCGCCGCCGTCTCGGCCCAAACGGCGCAGCAGTTCGGGATTGAGCCTAAGGTGGCGATGCTTTCCTACTCCACCGGAACCTCTGGTGCGGGCGAAGACGTGGAAGCCGTGGCTAAGGCCACCCAGATTGCCAAGGACAACAACCCAGATTTGGCCGTGGACGGGCCGCTGCAGTTCGATGCCGCCGTGGTGGAATCCGTGGGACAGAAGAAGATGCCCGGCTCCGACGTGGCAGGCAAGGCTACCGTGTTCGTCTTCCCGGACTTGAACACCGGAAACATCACCTATAAGGCCGTCCAGCGCACCGCAGAAGCGCTGGCCGTGGGGCCAATCCTGCAGGGACTGAACAAGCCAGTCAACGATCTGTCCCGCGGCGCTACCGTGCCGGACATCGTCAATACCGTCGCCATCACTGCCATCCAGGCCAGCACCAACTAAGGAACCGCCATGTCTACCCAATACGCACTCGTCCTCAACTCCGGATCCAGCTCCATCAAGTTCCAGGTGATCGATCCCAAGGCTGATTCCACCGAGCCACCATTCGTCTCCGGCATCGTGGAGAAGATCGGGGAGAAGAGCGGTCATATCAAGATCCAGACGGAAACCACGAAGATGGAGGACACTCGCCCCATTCTTTCGCACTCCGTGGGACTGGAGCGTGCCTTCGGCATGATGAGCCTGCTGGGTGTGGGCCCGCAGGAGCTAGACCTGTGCGCGGTGGGCCACCGCGTGGTGCACGGCGGCGAGGAATTCCACGCCCCCGAGCTGATCGAAGGCGACGTGCTGGACCGCCTCAAGGCGCTGATTCCACTGGCCCCGCTGCACAACCCGGCCAACATTGATGGCATCGAAAACGCCCAGGCCCTGCTGCCGAACGTTCCCCACGTGGCGGTCTTCGATACCGCCTTCTTCTCCACCTTGCCCGAAGCAGCTGCGAACTACGCGCTGAATGCCGAGGTGGCCCGCGAGCACAACATCCGCCGCTACGGTTTCCACGGCACCAGCCACGAGTACGTCTCCCGCCAAGTGCCCGGCCTGCTGGACAACGATCCGTCCGAGGTCAAGCAGATCACGCTGCACCTGGGCAACGGCGCTTCGGCATCGGCGATTGACGGTGGCAAGGCCGTGGACACCTCCATGGGTCTGACCCCACTGGCGGGCTTGGTGATGGGAACCCGCACCGGCGACATCGACCCGGGCATCATCTTCCACCTCACCCGCTCCACCGACATGGACATCGACGAGATCGATAACCTGCTCAACCGAAAGTCCGGCCTCAAGGGCATGGCGGGAGTCAACGACTTCCGCGAGTTGCGAAAGCTCATCGACGATGGCGACAAGGATGCCAAGCTGGCATACGACGTCTACATCCACACCCTGCGTCGCTTCATCGGTTCCTACATGCTCAACCTCGGCGGCGTGGACGCCATCACCTTCACCGCCGGTGTGGGCGAGAACGCCGTGGGAGTGCGTCGCGATGCGCTGGCAGGTCTGGAGAACTTCGGTATCGAGATCGACGACGCCCGCAACGCCAACGAAGAAGGCATTGAAGGCGCCCGCGAGATCTCTACCGATAACTCCAAGGTCAAAGTCTTCGTAGTGCCTACCAATGAAGAGCTGGCCATCGCCCGCTATGCAGACGAGCTGGCCAACCAGGCCTAGAACAGAGTCTGAGGGCGAATCATGTTCGCCATCTCAATCAAGCGATAGCGGTGGCGAGCAAAGGGGGACTGGCGTGCCAGCGAGCGCAAGCTCGCTTCCACGCCAGTACGCAGGCCACGCTCGTTAAAGGGGACGTCAAACAACGAGGCACGGCTGATGGGGGTCTTGCCCTGCGAAGAGCGTTCGCGGATCCACGTCAGACCAGCGGACATCACCGCTAACCGTACCTGCTGCAGGCGCGGCTCGTTGGTGGGGAGCAGCTCCAGGCGCCGGGCAGCGCGGCGGATCCGGGACTCGGAGAGCGAGCCCGTGGAACCCACCAGCAGCAAGATAGTGGTCAAGCGGGCCAGGCGCTGGTGACGGGAGCTCTGCGGCACGCGATCCAGCGCGGCCACAGCCGTATCCACTAGACCTTCCGAATAGAGCTGGCGAGCCAGACCAAACGCACTGGAGACCGTGGTGGGGTTGGTAGCCCACACCAACCCGTAGAGCCGCATCGCGTGGAAGCGCAGCGCGATGGGATCCTGGGTGATGTGATCCCAGGAAGGGACCGAGGAGTAATCGTCCACGGGCACGCGCTGCGCGAAGGCGAGCGCAGAGGCGGCGCGCGTAGTCTCCTGATTGAGCAGCCGGACATTGTTCATGCCCTGCTGCTGCAACAGCAGCTCGTCGGTGGCGGCGAGAGCCAACTTGGGCGCCGGCTCGCCCGGCAGAATATTCAGCACCCGGTTGAAGTAACTCTGCGCGTTGACAAAATCCGAGGACAACAGCGCGGCCACCCCGGAGTGCCAGTGGTAGCGCCAGTCATTCTTCAGCCGGTCAGAGAGCTCATCGAGCTGGCGGATCGCCTCGCCCGTCAGACCCAAGTCCAACTTGGCGCGCACCATCGACAGCGGGATCTCCACCGAGCCAGACATCTCCGGCTGCTCCATGGCCATCTCAAGGGTGTAGAGCACCTCGGAAGGCTCCGTGTACGAAGCCGCGGAGAGTAGGCCAGCGCCGGGATCGTCAGAATCCGTCAAGGGAGTGGGCAGCGCGGCCACGATCTCCGGGGCAGAGATCTGCACCGAGCGCTTAATACCGTCCAGCAGCTGATCCGTGCGGAACACGATGTGCTTGGTGCCGAACGTGGAACGCTGGGCCGTGAAGCGCGTGTACAAGTGCGGGTAGTGGCGACCGTCGCGAATGGCCAGAATCTCCCGCAGCACACCCATCAGCTGGTTGGACATCGCCGCAGCGGTGGGGAAGCGCGCCTCTGGATCCGGATGGGTCGCGCGCAGCAGCAGGCGATACAGCGAGAGGTATTCGCGGAACAGTGGCTCTTCGTCTGGTGTGGGCAAGCCCGGCGCGTACACGCCGTTTTCCACGGGAAGCTTCACGATCAAACTGGCCAGCGTGCGCCCGACCGTGTAGATATCGCTGGCCACAGTGGGACCAGTGGTAGAGACTTCCGGAGCTTGGAAACCCTTGGTGCCGAAGATGTGCCCAAAGGCACCGATGCCCGTCACCGCACCCAGGTCGATGAGCTTGACCTGGTCCTCCGTGATGATGATGTTGTCCGGCTTCAAATCGTTGTAGACCACCCCGCGAGCGTGCAGGTAGTCCAAGGCGGGCAGAACTTCCAAGATGTAGCCGATGGCCGTATCCACATCCAGCGTGCCGTTCATCTTCCTGCGACGGGAGCGCAGCGACGGCCCACCCACGTACTCCATGACGATAAAACCGCCCTCGGAGCGGGGGTCATCGATGAAGTTGAAAATCTTGACGATTCCCGGGTGAGTGATCTCCGCCAAGAAGGCACGCTCGGATTCCGCCACCGCACGCTCGTGCGCGCTCTGGGCAGCCATCATGCCTTTGAGCACCACATAGCGATTCGCCACAAAGTGGTCCGTGGCTAGGTAGATCCACCCCAAGCCACCGTGGGCGATGGGGCCAAGCACCTCGTACTGGCCCGCCACAATATCGCCGGGCTCTAGCGCCGGCGCTTCCACACCACGGGCTACCGCCTCCGCCGGGTCGATGGTGGCGGTCTCAGGATCCGTCGGAGAGACGAACGGCAGCTTGACCATGCCGCCAGCGACCGTGGCACCGCGCCGGTGAATTCCACGGCGCTGGCGGAACGTAGACAAGGCCTCGCGCCGGGACTTTTCGCCCGAATCCACAGTCAACGGGCCGGTGGTGGCCTCCGTGTCCAACTCGTCATCGTCATCCGCAAACGGGTCAAAAGGGACGGCCTCGGTGTGCGCCTCAGTCTGGGCGGAATCCTCGTGCTCCCGTGGATCTGACTCACTCATCGAAATCCTCCCGTGTCATCGTGCCCATACTGCGGCTGGCGGTCGTATCGCCATTGCTGCGCAACCAGTCCGCACGTGCCTGGTCGATGTCCTGCTCCTCTTGCTCGGAGCGATACTTCATCGGCAGCGATTGCGGCGAGCCCAGGTACTCCTGCATCCATTTGTCGTACAACTCATCCCAGGTGCCATCGGATTGAATGCGTTCCAAAGTGGAGTTGACCTGAATGACCAGCCCCTGAGCCTTGCGCCCGGAGGTGGGGGCGGGCATGCCCACGCCGTAATAGCTCACAGCATCTCCGGTATCGATAACCTCTGTGTACGGATCTTGGGCTTGGAGGCCGGAGAGTATGGCGTCGTCGGAAAAAATCGCATCGGCTTGGTTGCGCTGCATGGCCATCAAACAATCGGTCCACGTGCGCGTCAGCAACAGCGCGCCGATGTTGTTATCCACGATGGCTCGAGCCGGGGTGGAATCGCGCGTGGCGCACACTGTTTTGCCCTCGAGATCCTCCATGCCCGCGATGCCGGAATCGCCCAAGACCAGCAGTTTGGTGTGAACGCCCAGGTAGGGCACCGAAAATTCGGTGGTGTACTGGCGATCCTTGGTGATGGTCCAGGTTCGTAGGACGAGGTCGACGTCACCGTCGCGGAGGGCTTCATCTCGACGCCGATTCTCCACATAACGGAATTCCACCCGGTCTGGATCACCGAAAATATCGCGGGAAATCTCCCTGGCCAGGTCGATCTCGAAGCCCTCGAGCTCGCCACTCAACGGGTCACGAAAGCCCATGCGATTCAGGTACTGGCCCACGCCAACGATCAAGCGACCGCGCTCGATGATCGCGGGGATGCGCTTTTCCACCGCAGCCGCATCGGGGCGGATCGAACCCCACGGGTCCTGCTTGCTGGACGGGGAAGCCGCGAAATCCTGCAGGTCATCACCACGGACAATCTCTGAGCCCACCGGCAGCTCGTTGACTGTGCCCTGCGTGTGCACGTCAGGCCACACCGGAGGGGCGGTCGTAGCCGCCGAACAAGCAGACAGCAGGCTGAGAATCGTGACTGAGCCGATGACGGCGCGGGCAAGTTTATGCATCACACGTACTCCTGCAGACGAGGACGGGTACCGGCGATCACGCAGAGGGCGGCGATGACGGTCAAGAACGTGACGATCTTGGTCACCCGATCCGCGGAAGTGCGCACGTCGTTGAGAACCACTCGCAGATCGTCACGCTGCTCAGAAATCAGCTCTTGCAGCTCGGAATCGAGGATCTCGAAGTTGGTCTCCGAGGACGTGGCATCGCCTTCGGCACCCAGGCTGATCTGCAACGCCTCGTTGAAATTGCCGTTTTGCATTTGATAGAGCGTCGAGGCGTGCGAGGAGTCCCACAGGCGCAGCGCCTCGCGGGCGTTATCGATCCGCGCAGGCGAATCCACATCGTCGCGAGTGGCCTCCAACGCCTCACCGATCTGCGCAATGCGCTGCGAATAGGTGTTCTGACGGCGCTCGTCATAGTCACGCTGCACCAAGCCCAGCGCCTCATCGGTGCGGGCCTGCTGGGCGGTGATGCGCGCCTGGGTGAGCTCCTGCAGCGGGCGGACCGTGCCATCAACTTTTTGCCAGCTCGTAGCCCAGGTCAGGGCCGAACTGCCCGAAGCCCAGAGCAAAGCCACGATCATCAACGCGGTGGCCAGCACAAAGCCCACGTTGATACGGCGATGGGTCTCCACCGCCAGCCACACCTGCACGATTAGCAAAATGATCACGGCCGCAGCCAATCCGGACAGCGGGAACCACAGGGGCGTGACCAACTGCGCCTGCTGGTCAGAGACCCGGCGTGAGGTCAGCAGATGCAGCTCCTGAGCATTGGGAAGCAGCGTGCCCTGCATCAGAGCAGAGGCCTCCGTGAGATAGCTGGCGCCGATGGGATTGCGCACGCGGTCATTAGTCTGGGCCTGAGCCACCAGCGTGATGTACTTGGGCAGCTCCTGCTGGATGAGCAGCGTGATTTCCATCTCGCGGCTATCTACGTCTTGGATGCCGTGGCTGGCGCGCAAAATAGCCTCGGAGGCATCGCGCAAGGCCTCCGAATATTCCACCTGCGAGGCGTTATTCCCCTTGCCCTGCTTCAAAAAGCCCGTGGTGGCAATGGAATCAGCCACGGACAACTTATTGAATAACTCCTGGGCGGAATCAGCGAGGGGCTCCGTCTGAGTAATGAGGGTATTGACCTCATTCTGGCGCACCGTGGAGGAATACACCATCGCGCCGCCTGCGGCCAGAATGGCCAACACGCACACAAAGGAAACGAGAGTCATCACTCCCGGAGGCGTGACCGCCACCCGCCACAAGCGCTTGGGCGCCCGCCGAGCCGCCACCGCCATTCCAGACAAAGACCGGGATGGGCGGGATTGCGCAGAGTCACGATCCATCCATCGATCTGCGTCCAGCGCCGGGAGAGAGGGCATGCTTTTGGATTATATAGACCACAGTTGACTCCTCAACAATAAAATGACCACCCACGTCAATCAACTGCGTTTATGGCACTATGGATCGCATGATTGAAGCCAGCTCATTGACCAAACGCTACGGCTCCACCACCGTTGTCGATTCCCTTGATTTCGAGGTGAAATCCGGCATTGTCACGGGATTTCTCGGACCCAATGGAGCCGGTAAATCCACCACCATGCGCATGATGGTCGGCCTGGACAAGCCCAGCGCCGGACACGCGACCATAGACGGAAAGCACTACTCCGAATATAAGCAACCCCTGCGCAAGGTCGGCACGTTGCTGGACGCCAAGTGGGTTCACCCCAACCGCAGCGCGGCCAGCCACCTCAAGTGGGTCGCCGCTACCAACGGCATCCCTTCCAAGCGTGTCGATGAAGTACTGGGCCTGGTGGGCCTCAGTGACGTCGCTGGTAAGAAGGCAGGCAAGTTCTCCTTGGGTATGGGACAGCGGCTTGGTCTCGCCGGTGCACTGTTGGGCGATCCAGAGGTTCTGATCCTCGACGAGCCTGTCAACGGCCTAGATCCCGAAGGCATCCGCTGGGTGCGCTCCTTCGTGCGCACCTTGGCTGCGGAAGGCCGCACGGTGCTGATCAGCTCCCACCTGCTCTCCGAGATGGCGCAGACCGCGGACCACCTGGTGGTCATCGGCCAGGGACGCCTGATTGCTAATACATCCACCCACGAGTTCATCAAGTCTGCGTCGGAAACCCACACCATCGTGCGCTCCGACCACCTGGATGAACTCCGCGGCGCGTTGAAGGAAGAAAACGTCCGTTTCTCCGAGGCCAAGGACGAAGATGGGCGCGACACCCTGGTTGTCGACGACAAGGACACCGACTGGGTGGGCGCCGTGGCTTTCACCTACGGGCTGAAACTCAACGAGCTCAGTGAGCGCCGGGCCAGCCTGGAGGACGCATTCATGAACATGACCGGCGGCAGCGTGGAATACCAGGCCAAGGGCGGCGAAACGAACAACAACGGCCTGCTCGGTGGGTCAATCCCAGCGGGTGCGGTGGCATTCGCCGGTGATGCGAGCAAGCAGGACGAGCAGGGCACCGACAAGCAGGGGGAGCGCTAAACCATGAACCTCATCAAATCTGAGTGGATCAAACTATCTAGCACCAAGGCCCTGTGGGCTACCAGCATCCTGGTGGTGCTGTTCAGCGTGCTGTTCGCCCTGCTGATGGGCTTGGGCACCGGCGTGAACTTGAACGACGAGGAGCTTATGAAAGATCCGGAGCTCTACGCAGCTACGGTGGCTTCGATTTCCTCGACCCAGGCATTTACCGGACTGACTGCCTTTGGCTTGATCGTGATCATCATCCAGGCCTGCATGTTGGTGACCTCTGAATACGGCAACGGCAGCGTGAAAACCACGATGCTGGGCACGCCATCGCGGTGGCCCGTCCCCGTGGCGAAGTTCTCGGTCTACGGCGTGATCGCCGCTGTGCTGGCGTTAGTCTCCCAGGTGCTGAGCCTGCTGACGATGCGCTGGATGCTGAGCATGCGCGTGGAGGATAAGCAGCTGTTGGACCCGTTGTCCTTCTCTGCCGATGGTGTGTGGCGCGAGATTGGAATGAACGTGGTCTACTGCGTGCTGGTGGTGCTGATGACCATCGGCGTGGGTTACCTGATTCGCCACACGGCGGGCGCGATTTCCCTGATGGTGATGTGGATTCTGATCGTGGAAGGAATCCTGATTGGATTCATTCCTTGGGTCAAGGACTGGCTGCCCCCATACATGCCGTTTAAGAACATGGACGCGGCTGTCTCCGGCACTGATATTGCGGACGCGCCGTGGGGCCACGCGGGATCGCTGATTTACTTCATCGCGTGGGCCGTGGTGATTTTCGTGGCTGGCGTGATCGTGCTGCGCAAGCGCGACGCCTAGCCGGAGCTAGAGGCTGTTTTGATGGCGCTGAATGTCATCAATCAGCGTCTCGGCAGCGATGGAAAGATTGCGCAGGGCAGGCACGCCGCGGCGCAGCTTCGCGATATCACGGGCATCCATGCGGCGGGTGGCGCCGGCGATGAGTAGCGCCCATTCGTCGGTGATGGAATTGAGCATTTCAATGCCATCATCGGTGAGATAAAGATCCTGTGCGCGCTTATCGTGATCATTAGCCTGGCGCATCACCAAGCCGTTGTTCATGAGGCGGCGCACGGTGGCCGAGACGTTGGAGGCCCGAAGGAAACGCAGGCGCGCGATGTCCGAGACGCCGCATCCTGGGTGCTGAGCAACGAACTGCAGCACCTCGATTTCCGACTGGGAGATTTCTAGCTTCTGATTAGGGCGTTCCATCAGGCGGCGGGTTGCGGAGAGGAAGTCGTAGACGCTGGATGCGATCTCAGCGATGTCGATGTCTGGCAAGACTTCCGGGGCGCGGTATCCGCGGATTTGTTGCGCCTGGGGGGTGCTGCTTTCAGACAAAGGTTTACCTTTCCTCGATATTTTTGTGATGCTATGCGAGATTGTTTCTGGGTAAAAACAGTGTACGGTATCGACCTTGCCTAAAATGCTATTAGGTCGCAGTGGTGGTCATCATTTTGTAACACTTCGCTTATAGGTGAGAGCGAAATCCATCAATTGGTTGAACTTAATTTCAACTGAATTTGATACTACCTGGCTGCACGCTACTGCAACGAGCTGGTCAGACGGGCCACGTTGTCCACATAGCGGCTGTACCACGGCCGCTCGCGCCACTGTTCGAGCGTGAGCTTCTTGCACTTTTCCCGGTAGCTCTCCGCTAGTTCCTTGAGCTGTTCCATCAGCTCACCTTCGCCGGTCATCAGCGAGATTTCGTAGTTCAGGCCGAAGGATCGCATGTCCATGTTCGAGCTGCCCATCACCGCGACCTCCGCGTCCGCGATCATGAATTTTGCGTGCAGCACCGCGGGGGCAGGGTAGAGGTATATTTCGACGCCAGCCTTCAGAAGCTCCCGGTAGTAGCTAGCCTGGGCCCGCCCCACCAGAAATTGATCGGCTTTTTCCGAAACGTACAATTCCACCGTCACCCCGCGATAGCAGGCCGTGGTGATTGCCTCCAGCAATGATTCATCCGGGATGAAATACGGGCTGATTAGCTGCAATTTCTGCTTGGAATGATGAGCAATCGAGGTAAACAGGCGCAGGTTTGGCTCCGTGGTGAATCCTGGTCCGGAGGGGATCACCTGCATGATTTCCCGCCCGGTGTCCTGCGCGTCATCTGAGAGTTGCTGCTTGAACTTGGTGGGTGCCAGTAGGCCGAGCTCTTCGTTGCTCTCCGTGTACCAATCCACCGCGAACACCGAGTTGATGGTGTTGACGATGGGGCCGGTGACCTCGGCCATGACATCCACCCAGTGTCGGCCGGCCTTCAGGTTGGACTTCTTTAAGTAGCTGGAATCAATCATGTTCTGCGAGCCCACGAAGGCCTTGCGTCCATCGACCACCAGCAGCTTGCGGTGGTTACGCAGATCAGGGCGGCGGAAGCGCCACCGCAGCGGCTGCAGGGGCAGCATCAAGTGCCAGCGGATGCCTAGATTGGTGAATCGCTTGCCTAGTTTCCTGTGGCCGGGGTACTTCATGCTGCCGACATGGTCGTACAAGAGGCGCACGGGTACCCCGCGATCCACAGCCCGGCCCAACGCTTCGAAAAAAGGAGCGGTGGTGGAATCCCACGCCATGATGTAAATCTCCACGTTGACGTAGATTTTCGCCTCGTCGACCGCGCGAGTCATCGCCGCGATGGACTGCTCGTAATTGGGATGCAGAGCAAGCAGTGAGCCATCTAGCGCAGGGAGGGATGTCAATTCGCGGTTCAAGTGGACCAGGCTGAGTAATTCGTCCGTCAGCTCTGTGCCGTCTGGAATGTCTGGCTCATCCTGACCCAGTTCTCGCAGTTGCTCATTCGCGCGGTTTTGAATGCGGTGCCGGCGTCGATTCACATACGGCGAGCCCATGAGGAAGAACAGGGCGATACCCACGAAGGGGACCAGGAAGATGGCCAGCAGCCACGCCATCGCGCTGGACGGGCGACGATCCGCAGGCACCCAGCCCAAGGCGGCGATCTTCAGCGAATAGTCCGCCAGCACCAGCACGACTTGCCACCACTCAAGGTTATCGGTAGCAACGAACAGGATGTCATTGACGGACTGCAGCGGAGCGTAGAGCCATTCCATGGGCCGGCCTAATTGGTCTGGTAGTCGACGATGACCGGAGCGTGATCGGACGCGCCTTTGCCTTTGCGCTCATCGCGATCCACACGCGCACCGGTGGCGGTGATGCCACGGGCATACTGCAGATCGATGCGGATTCCCTCGCCCTTCTGGAAGCGCAGTGCTTGGTAGTCCCAGTAGGTGTATTCGTCCTCGATCAGGGTGGTGGCTTGCGTCAGGCCGGCCTCCTCAAGCTTGCTCAGCGCCGCGCGCTCCTTCGGAGTGACGTGCGTTTTTCCCTCGAAGTAGCTGCGGTCCCATACGTCTTTGTCGCGCGGGGCGATGTTGAAATCCCCCACGAGGCAGAGCTTGTCCGGACCATTCGCTGCGTAATCCGCGAGCTTGTCTAGCCACGCGAGTTTGTAGGTGTAGTGCGGGTCGTGGATCTCCCGGCCGTTGGGGACGTAAAGACTCCACACTGTCACGCCGCCGCACTCCGCGCCGATGGCGCGGGCCTCGAGATCCTGGCTGGCCTCCAGATCCTTATCGAAGCCGGGCTGGCCGAAATCGTGCGAGACGTTCTCCAAACCGACGCGGGAGAGGATGGCCACGCCATTGAAGGAGTGCAGGCCGAAGTGGGCCTGTTCGTAGCCAGTGTCCGTGAAATCTGGGAACTGGGCGTCGGTGCACTTGGTTTCCTGCAAACAGAGCACATCAACATCCGAGCGCTCGAGAAAATCGCGAACGCGCTGCTCGCGGGTGCGGACGGAATTGATGTTCCAAGTGGCAATACGCATGCCCAACACTCTAGCGCGCGGGCAAGACGCGGACGGTTCGATGCCGATGATGGATGGAAAAACCTAACCGGTGGTACAAGGCTTGGCCCGCGGTATTTGAATCGATGACTTCCAAATAGGCGTGATCGGCCCCGCTGGCGACTCCCCAGCGCAGCATTTCATTGCCCAGGTAGGTGCCGAGGCCTTGGCGTCGGAAAGGCTCCGCGACCTCGACCGCGGAGTAACCCAGCCACGTCCTGCTACCGCCCTCGGTGACCGTGCCGCGCGTGATGGCGGCGAGTTGGCCCTCGACGGTGAGGCGACCGAAGCTCAGCGTGCCGTTGATGCGGGCGCTGAGCAGGTCGAGCGCGTGACGAGGAAGTGGTTCGCCGCGGAAGTGGTACATGCTCAGCCACTCGTCATCGGGCTGCTCGTCCACGTGGAACTCGAGGTTGTTCAGGGGAGCGGGCATGGAGGGGAGTTCGGCGTCGAGGTCTCCGGGATCAGGTAGCTCGCGCGTCATGATGACGATTTCCGGGCCGCGCGTGCCTGGGATGTTCTCTGCCGCGCGGCCCAGCCGATCGGGCAAGAGCAGCTGTGTGGGTAGTTCGTGCGCGCGATAGAACTCGGAGATCTTCTCCAGTGGCACGGGCTGCAGCGCTGCGTGCGAGCCGATCGGCACCGCGGAGTTGGAGCGTTCCGTGATGCCGTCTCCTGCGCGAGCCAGCCAGCCGCCAATCTCCTCGTTGGCAATGCCGGGGAAGGCCTCCGCGATGGCCTGCTCGACCGCGCGGATATCGCTATTGCGCACGGGCTTAGCGGACAGCGTCTTGAGAACCACCACGCGCGCCGGAGAGATGGTGACCGCCGGGTCGCCGGATTGCGGCTCAACCTGCAGCGGGTTGGTGGAGATCAGCTCGCCGATGACGTCCGTGACCTTCGGGCGCGCAGCGCCTTGGCTATCTACGGCGTAGCGCACAATCACCCGCGCGCCAGGAATCACGCTGACGGGATCAGTGCGCCGAGACAGCGGAAAGGCGAACTGCTCCACCGTGCGCGCGCCCGCAGCGGCGGCGGTGTAATCGGTGGGGAAGTGGTTAGTCATCGTGACCGAAGGGATCCTTATCCACCCCGGGCATCCAGGTGCGCCCGCCCGTGTTCCAGCCCTCTGCCTTGAAAGCCTTCTTAGCCTGGCGCTTGTAACGGCCGATCAGCGCGTCCGTGTAGAGGAATCCATCGAGGTGGCCTACCTCGTGCTGCAGGCACCGTGCGAAGAATCCGTAACCTTCCACGGATACGGGCTCACCGTGTTCATCCACGCCGGTCACGCGCGCCCAGTCAGCGCGGCCGGTGGGGAAATCGTAACCGGGCACGGACAGGCAGCCTTCCTCGTCCGCATCCTCGTCTGGCATGGTTTCGGGGATGTCCGAGGTCTCCAGCACCGGGTTAATCACGCAGCCGCGGCGCAATGGACCGCCGTTGGCCTCAATCTGCTCCTCGGACAGGCGCTCGCCATCCGCGCCCTCGATGTCCGGACAGGCGTACACGAACAGTCGCTTGTCCACGCCCACCTGGTTGGCGGCCAGGCCCACGCCGTGCGCCTTATCCATGGTGGCGTACATGTTTTCCACGAGCTGCTGGATCTCTGCGCTGGGCTTTCCGTCGACCAGTTCGACGTCTTCCGTGGGCTGGTGGAGCACGGGATCACCGGCGATGACGATGGGCATGATGGTGGGCTGTTCAGTCATGCTTGCAATGTTAGCCGTGGCCAAGACAATGCCCTAGCAGCGCCTACTTAGAATGAGAGCCGTGGATTCTTCGGAAAGTTTGTCTCAGCGCGAGCGCGCGATGCTGGACTTCGAGCGTCAGTGGTGGACGCAGTCCAGCAACAAGGCCGAGCGCATCCGCCAGGAGTTCGAGGTCCCTCCCGTGCGCTACTTTCAGCAGCTCAACGCCCTGATCGAGCGGCCTGACGCTTTGGCCTACGACCCGGTGACGGTGCGTCGTTTGTTGCGCCGTCGTGGCGATGAGGCGTGAGGTTTCTTTTTCTTTTCGACGCCAACTCGCGAGTGTCACGCTTGTGACCAGTGTGACAACAGTTAATATTGTGGCGTGACTGATTCGAATCGACCACGCCATGCCCTCGACGACGACAGCTTCGACGAAGCCTTCGCCTTCGATGACACCGATGACGCCCCAGAAAACTACGACGACCACGACCCCGCAGCTGCCGGTGCGCCGAGCAGCAAGGTTCCCATGCGCGGACTGGGAATGATCCTGCTGGCCGTCGGCATCGTTCTGGTGGGCTGGGGAGCCTTCAGCCTCGCCGGAGGCGATGACGAATCCACCGAGCAGAACGCCGCCTCCACCGAGTCTGTGACCGAACAGGCGCAACAGCCCAGCCAGACGCAGCAGAGCGCAGCGCCTTCGCAGTCCCCGGAGAAGAACCCGAGCGAGACTCAGGGCCAGGAGCCCGCGGCTCCGGAGGCTGGCGTCGGAAATGAAGGGGCGGACGAACGGCAGGTCAACAAGGCAGACCAACAGGTCACCGTGTTGAACAACAGCCCAATCCAAGGCCTGGCGGGCGATACCGCTAAGACGCTGCGCGACAAGCAGTGGGGCAAGACCAGCTTCGGTAACCTGCCGGACACCGAAGGTGCGTTCCCGAAGTCCGTGGTGCTGTACCCAGGCAACGATGCCAACGCCCGCGCGGCTGCCGAGCAAGTAGCCGCCGACCTGGGAATCGAGGTGCAAGCGCGCACCCCAGAGATCGACGGACGACTGGCCGCGGCGGACATGCTCGAGGGCGAAGGGCCAGCAGCGGTGGTCGTGGTGACCACCAACGACATGCCACGCTAAGGTGCGCGGACGGGCTCCCGATATACTGCACAAATAGCGCATGCCCCAGAAACGTAAGGACCCTTCCATGGATTTCCCTGGCTCACGGCCGACCGTCGGCATTGAATGGGAAGTGGCTCTGCTCGACCCAGCCACGCGCAACCTCACCCCGCAGGCGTCCGAGCTTCTGGAACTAATGGACCAGAAATTCCCCGACCACCGCGTCACCCGTGAATTCCTGGCTAACACCGTGGAAATGGTCACCGGGGTCCACGAGACGATCCCCTCCGCCGTGGACGACCTGTGCGAGCAACTGCAGCAGCTGTTCACCTGCGCGGACGAGCTAGGCGTGCAACTGTTCTCAGCGGGCACCCACCCATTCGCGGACTGGGGTGACCAGCAGCTCAGCGAAAAGTCCAGCTACCGGGAGATCATCGAGCGCACCCAATACTGGGGACGGCAGATGATCATTTGGGGCATCCACGTGCACGTGGGCGTGGGCTCCAAGGACAAGGTCTGGCCCATCATCAACGCCGTGATGACGCACTACCCGCACGTGCTGGCACTGTCCGCGAGCTCCCCAGCATGGGAGGGGCTAGATACGGGATACGCATCCAACCGCACGCTGCTCTACCAGCAGCTACCTACCGCGGGAACCCCGTATCAGTTCGCCAACTGGCAGGAGTGGGAATCCTTCAACGAGGACACGGACAGGTCCGGCGTGGTCAACCACACGGGATCCTGGCACTTCGACGTGCGCCCCTCCAAGTACGGCACGGTCGAGGTGCGCTTCGCCGATGCCACGATGGCCGTGTGGGAGCTGGCGGCGATCTCCGCATACATCCACTGCCTCGTGGTCCACTTTGAGCGCGCGTTCGACCGCGGTGAGGAACTGCCGACGCTACAGCCGTGGCACATCGCGGAGAACAAGTGGCGCGCTGCGCGCTACGGCCTGGACGCGGAGATCATCACCGACCGCGAGACCTCCGAGCGCTGGATCAAGGACGAACTGCGCGACTGGGTGGACACACTGCACCCGCTGGCCGAGGAGCTAGGTTGCGCCGCCGAGCTGGCGGACGTTCTGCGCCTCATTGAGCGCGGCGGCGATTATGAGCTGCAGCGCCAAGCCGCTCGCGATGCGGGAGCCGCGCTCGAGCCAGGCACTCGCACGCGCGGCGATGCCGGTGCGGAACAGGGCTTTACCCAGCCCGAAGCGTGGGTAGCCGCCGTGGACCTGACAGTCCGCACCCTGCGCGAGAGTCTTTAGAGGCCGTACAGACGGGAAGCCGCCGAGCACAGCGCGTTGGCGATCGAGTGATCTCGGTTCGCGCCGAAGCCCACTGCCCACATGCGCTTGGACTTGTGGGTGGTGTAGATGAAAGTCACGGTGGCTTCGAAGATGTCGTACTGGTGGAACTGCAGGATCTCCACGTTGTAGCCGTGATCAGCCAAGATCTGCGTCATCGCAGAAGAAGGGCCCATTGCGGTGATGGATGCCTGGGTGCCTTGACCTTCGGCGTTGAGGCCGGAGATGGACATCTCGAACTCGTGGCGCCCTGCGCGCAGGCGGTTGCTGCGCATGTACTCCACCCGGATCGCAGAGGGGGCGTAGGTGGAGATGAACTTCTTCCACTCCATGCCGCGGGCTTCCTGGCGCATGCCGGAAGGCAGGCGCTGTCCGAAGCGGGCGCGGAATGGATCCTCGGCGAAGTTGCGCGTGCGCATGCGACGCTTCTCGATGCGCGACGTGGAGGTGGTGGAGTAGGTCTTTGCCGTGGAACGACGCTTGGTACCCGAAGGACCAGACTTGGTCGCGGTGTAGGTGGGGTTGTTCCATTCCGATTCCGGGCGGGCGAATCGGATCAAAGTGGTGGCGTTCATAGTGCGCTCGTTTTCTTCAAACATCATTGTTAATCGGTCCTTACGTGCCAGATGTGGTTCCTGTGTTATCTGGACCGACGCTCATGCGGTTCACGCTAACCCCGGTAGTGGAGGGGTCAGTCCTCGCCTCCACCCGGGTTGGGTACTCGCATAAGAATGGTGCTCATGGGAAATAAACCTACTTCAAACCATCTAGTGGAAGCAAATCTCCCACATGTTGAGAAAATTGTTACGCACTTTCGGTGGCTGTTCGCGCCAAAAACAGCAGTTCCGCTGCGCCGATGTGGAGAATCTCCGAAGGATCAACGGACTCGTCCGCACTGTGGATGCGGCACAGCGGCTCCTCGATGCCGAACAGCGCCAGCTCCGCATCTGGGTACGCGGTGAGCAGCTCATTGGTCAGCGGAATGGAGCCGCCGCTGCCGGTCTCTACCGTGGACTTGCCGTAGACCTCGCCGATGGCCTTGCTGAAACGCTGGAGAGCGGGACCGGACGTATCGGCCCGGAACGCGGAGGCGACCGTGGAACGCTCGATCTCCATCTGCGCGTTGGGCTGGTGCCTTTCCAAGTGCGCAATCAGCGCGTCTTGGGCTGCCACTGGATCCATTCCTGGTGGCACGCGCAGGCTGACCTGAGCGGCGGCGCGTCCAGGCACCGCGTTAATCGCGTCCTCGACGCTCAGTGAATCCAGACCGGTCACGGTGATGGACGGACGCATCACGGTTAGATCATTGGCCGCGATGCCTTGCTCCGCGCCCAGAACCTCCACGCCGTCCAGCACGCCCGCGTTGCGGCGGAAAGTATCCGTGTCCGGACCCACGCCTTCCCACACAGCGTCGGAGGTCAGTCCTTCCACGGCCACCAGGCCGTTGTCATCGTGCAGGGTGCCCAAAAGCTTGATCAGTTCCAGCAGTGCATCCGGAGCCGCGCCGCCGTACTGCCCGGAGTGCATGGGCTGAGCAATAGTGCGCAGCGTGACGGTGACGGGAGCGGAACCACGCAACGCGGTGCAGACGCTGGGCAGCCCCAGCTCGTCATTGCCACTATCGGCGATGAGGAACGTGTCTGCGCGGAACAGCTCCGGCTGGGCATGCAGGAGATCCTCCAGGCCGTATCCGCCGCGCTCCTCAGAACCTTCCACCACTACGCGGATGCCAATCTTGTCTAGCTGCTCGGAGCCGGCGTCGATCAACTCACGCAGTGCCCGCAACACGGCCAGGTGCATGACCACGTGACCCTTACAATCGGCGGCGCCGCGTCCGTACCAACGGCCGTCGCGCTCAGTCAGCGTCCATGGGTCTGCGGTCCATTCTTTTTCGACGCCACTTGGCTGAACGTCAAAGTGTGAGTACAAGAGAATGGTGGGATAGCCTTCCGCGGCTTCCTTGACTCCGATGACCGAGGTGGAGCCATCCGTGGTCTTGAAGGGCTCCACGGGAATGCCAGCGGCACGGAACTGCTCCACCACCCACGCGGCAGCGCCGGCGTTATGCTCCTCCAAACCCGGCACAGAATGGACGGACTGGAACGCCACCAGTTCCTTCAAGGACTCCCACACAAACGGCATGTGGGACTCGATGAGCTCCTTGGTGAGCTCCGGGGTGATCTGGTCTGCAGAAGTTGGTAGTGCGATGCTCATGCCTCACACGGTACTCCGGCGCTGGACAGTCGACTGCGATGGCTTACACGCAAATCTTGCACTCGATATGGGGGAGTGCTAAAACGGTGGCTAGCACTTGAAGCATTTGAGTGCCAATAAATGCACCATCAGATGCAGTGAGAATGGATGTCGCGACATTCGTCCATTCGTGCCGTCGCGGGCGCTGGGTCTGAACCGCACGTGTCGCAAAACCAAACGGAGGATCACAGCCACATGGCTAAGATGATTGCATTCGACGAAGAAGCACGCCGTGGTCTGGAAAAGGGTCTGAACACCCTGGCAGACGCGGTCAAGGTAACCCTCGGCCCAAAGGGACGCAACGTCGTTCTGGAACGCAAGTGGGGCGCCCCAACCATTACTAACGATGGTGTCACCATCGCTCGTGAGATCGAGCTCGAGGATCCATACGAGAAGATCGGCGCAGAGCTGGTCAAGGAAGTTGCCAAGAAGACCGATGATGTTGCTGGCGACGGCACCACCACCGCAACCGTCTTGGCACAGGCACTGGTGCGCGAAGGTCTGCGCAACGTGGCTGCAGGCTCCAACCCGATGGGCATCAAGCGCGGTATCCAGGCTGGCGTGGAGAAGGTCACTGCAGAGCTGCTGAACTCTGCCAAGGAGATCGAGACCCAGGAGCAAATCGCTGCAACCGCCGGCATCTCCGCTGCTGATCATGAGATCGGCAAGCTGATCGCCGAGGCTATGTACAGGGTTGGCGATGGCCAGCTGAACAAGGACGGTGTAATCACCGTCGAGGAGTCTAACGCTTTCGGTGTGACCTTGGACGTCACCGAGGGTATGCGCTTCGACAAGGGCTACATCTCCGGTTACTTCGCCACGGACGTTGAGCGCGGCGAAGCTGTGCTGGAGGATCCATACATCCTGCTGGTGTCCTCCAAGATCTCCAACGTTAAGGACCTGTTGCCACTGCTGGAGAAGGTCATGCAGTCCGGCAAGCCATTGCTGATCGTGGCTGAGGACATCGAGGGTGAGGCTCTGTCCACCCTCGTGGTGAACAAGATCCGCGGCACGTTCAAGTCCGTGGCTGTGAAGGCTCCTGGCTTCGGCGATCGCCGTAAGGCGCAGCTGCAGGACATCGCCATCCTCACCGGCGGTCAGGTTATCGCGGAGGAGGTTGGCCTATCTCTGGAGACTGCTGACCTGCCACTGCTGGGTACCGCCCGCAAGGTTGTGGTGACCAAGGACGATACGACCATCGTCGATGGTGCCGGTTCTTCCGAGCAGCTGGCTGGCCGCATCAAGCAGATCCGCCAGGAGATGGACAACGCTGACTCTGATTACGACCGCGAGAAGCTGCAGGAGCGCTTGGCTAAGCTCTCCGGCGGTGTGGCCGTGCTGCAGGTTGGCGCTGCGACCGAGGTGGAGCTGAAGGAGCGCAAGCACCGCATCGAGGATGCTGTGCGTAACGCCAAGGCTGCTGCCGAAGAGGGCATCGTTGCCGGCGGTGGCGCTGCGCTGCTGCAGGCCGCTCATGTGCTGGAAGACGGCCTGGGTCTGGAAGGCGACGAGGCTACCGGCGTGCAGATCGTGCGCGCTGCTCTGTCCTCCCCTCTCAAGCAGATCGCCCACAACGCTGGCCTGGAGCCAGGCGTGGTGGAGGACAAGGTCTCCAACCTGCCTGTCGGCGAGGGCCTGAACGCTGCATCCGGCGAGTACGTGAACCTGCTGGAGGCCGGAATTTCCGACCCAGTGAAGGTCACCCGCTCTGCTCTGCAGAACGCTGCGTCCATCGCGGCTCTGTTCCTGACCACCGAGGCTGTGGTTGCGGATAAGCCAGAGCCTGAGGCTCCTGCAATGCCAGGCGCTGATGAGATGGGTGGAATGGGCGGTTTCTAAACCTTCTGTTTCCTTGACGGCACCGTTTTCGCGCGTTCGGTTTTCTTCATCCGACGCCACGGCGGTGCCGTTTTTTGCGTTTGAATCGGCGTCTGTTTTGCGGTGGCTGCGCATGTGACGAACGGGCTGCAAACATAAAGTAAACTAAAGGTAAACAGCAGGTCAGAGACTGTCATGGGGGTGCTTGGTGGGGGTATTTCAATCCGCTGTGTAACGCTGATGGACCAGCCAAGCTAAATCGCGATTCACCTGCAGATATATCGATTGGGTCACGGATTCATTGGTGGAACCTGAGAGCGACAATGGGGGAATCTGAAAATAATGCTTCTCTAGGGGTTGAACATGCTGCAGATCCGATTAAAGTAACCCTCGACAGCCTCACCAGGGGCGTCAAGGAAAAGAAACTAAAGTCCACTCGAAACCCGAGTGTGACGCCTCTGATTAGGGAGAAATATCATGGAAGCACCAGTAATTCTTGAGCAGCTCAGCGCCTTCTTCGGTGGATTCGGCGACATCTTCGGCGGACTGGGCGACCTGTTCTCCGGCATTTTCGCAGTCCTCGAGGTCATCGCTGGCTGGAACGCTGCAGAGTAATTCTGCCTTCGGTTGAACCGAGAATCCCCGGCACTTTCGTGCCGGGGATTTTTCTCTGCCCGAACGCCTGTGCGCGGGCAAACGGGGGAGCGTATGCTCTTCACCCCGCGAAGTAGACCACCCTCGGGATAGACTGAGAATTAGATATTGCGCTTCTCATCAAGCAATTTGTGCGCTGGGGAGCGGGTAGCGAATGAGTGCGTCGTCAACACGGCGAATGCGCGGAGCACACACAGTTTAAGGAGCGCTTAAGCATGGCCGATGACAATCAGGACGATTTCCACCTTGTAGACCTCGCAGCCACCGAGGGCTACCTCGTGGATGATTCCGATGAGGATGATCCCACGCTGATCACCCCGGACGGCCACCGCGTAGATACTTGGCGCGATCAGTACCCTTATGACAATCGCATGAGCCGCGAGGAGTACGAGACCACCAAGCGCTCCCTGCAGATCGAGCTGCTGAAGTGGCAGAACTGGACCAAGGAAACGGGCCAGAAGCACATCATCATCTTCGAGGGTCGCGATGCCGCCGGTAAGGGTGGCACCATCAAGCGCTTCAATGAGCACCTCAACCCTCGTGGCGCGCGCACCGTCGCCCTAGAAAAGCCGTCGCCACGCGAGTCCACCTCGTGGTACTTCCAGCGCTACATTCAGCATTTCCCTGCTGGGGGAGAGATCGTCTTCTTCGATCGCTCCTGGTACAACCGCTCCGGCGTGGAGCGCGTGATGGGATTCTGCACCGAGTCCCAGCACGCAGAGTTCCTGCGTGAGGTTCCGATGCTAGAGAACATGATCCTCGGTTCGGGTATTTCCCTGACCAAGTTCTGGTTCTCTGTGACCCGTAAGGAGCAGCGGACCCGCTTCGCCATCCGTCAGGTGGATCCTGTGCGTCAGTGGAAGCTGTCTCCTATGGACCTGGCGTCCCTGGATCGCTGGGATGATTACACCCGCGCCAAGGAAGAGCAGTTCCGCTATACGGACACCAATGAGTCCCCGTGGATCACCATCAAGTCCAATGACAAGAAGCGCGCCCGCATTAACGCCATGCGTTACGTGCTGAGCAAGTTTGAGTACACCGGCAAGGATCACGAGCTGGTGGGCGAGCCCGATCCGAAGCTGGTTAAGCGCGGACGGGACGCCATCGGCGACTAATCGCGCCAGATCTCAATCGGATTGCCCTGCCACCTGGTATTTGGCGGAACGTGGTCGCCACGCATCACCAGGGAGGCAGGGCCTACTGCTGCGTTCTTCGCCAGTGCGGCAGCCGGAAGCGCCACTGAGTGTGGGCCCATCGTGGCGCCTTCGGCCACCGTGACCTCGTCCAAGCTCATCACGCGGTCCTGGAACAGGTGGGTCTGCACCACGCAGCCCGGCCCCACGGTCGCACCGCGGCCGATGCGCACCAAGTCCGCCTCCGGCAGCCAGTAAGAATCCATCCACGCGCCGCGGCCAATCTTGGCGCCCAGTGCGCGCAGGAAAATGTTCAAGCTGCCCGTGCCCAAGGTATGAGCCAGGAACCACGGGCCGGCCACGGTTTCCACAAACTGATCCTGCAGCTCGTTAAACCACACGAAGCCGCTGAACAGCGCGTGGTCGCCCGCCTTGATCTGCTGCACGCACAGCCACTTCATCAAGACAGTCACCAGTGCGGCAAAGAAGCCGGCACCGATGAGAATCAACCCTGACGTCGCAAAGAGAACCCACACACCACCGTGGACCAGCACCCATTGCATGACGGCCAGTACCGCCACGAACAGCATCGTGGACACCATGGGGGCCAACAGGCGCAAGGTTTCCACCACGCCGCGCGCGAATTTCAGCGTGAAGGTGGGGTTGTAGGTGCGGTTGTCGCCTTCCGAATCGACTTCTACTCGACGCAAACGCTCCGGCGGCGAACCCATCCAATTGGAACCAGCTTTGGTCTTTTTCGGGGTGGAAGAAAGCACCGCGACCAGCGAATTCTTCTTCAAATTGCGCTGCGGACCAGCGATGCCTGAGTTGCCCAAGAAGCTGCGCTTGCCCACGCGGGTGTGACCGGAGAGCATCCAGCCGCCACCGCCGAGCTCGTAACCGCCGACCATCGTGTCATCGGCGAGGAACGCGCCTTCCTTGACCTCGGCGAAACGCGGCACCATGACCGCGGTGGAGATCTCCGCATCCTTACCAATCTGCGCGCCCAAGCTGCGGAACCACAGCGGGGTGAGCTGAGCTGCGTACAGCGGGAACAGGTGCGTGCGGGCGGCGTCCATGAGCCGTTCGATGGACCAGATGCGCCAGCCACGGGCAGAACGCACGGGCACCACGCCCGGCTGCAGGCCCAGGGAGAGCGCGCGCACCAAAATCCAGGTCAAGCCCATGTACACCGCGAAGGCCAGGAGACCAGCCGGGGCGGCCCACAGGGCGGAGTACGCCAAGAAGCTGCCCAGGGAGACGCTGCCGGTGGCGCCCAGGTTGCTCAGGGAGAGTCCGAAGAAGACGAAGGCGGCAGCTGAGGCCAGCGCCAGCAGCGGAAGCAGGGACAGCACGATCGAGGTCACGCCGTAAATAGTGACCCATGCGGGGCGGCGCGGAGGGGCTTCCTGCGGCCAGTTGTTGCGGACCTTGCCCACCTTGCGGGCAGGCGAACCTGCCCACCTCGCGTTCGCCTTGACCTTCTTGCGCGCGGTGACGGCGCTGCCCGCCTCGATAGAGGCGCTGGCACCGATGCGGGCGCCGGGAAGAATCGTGCTGCGTGCACCAATGGAAGCGGCCTTGCCGATTTCGATCCGGCCCACGTGCACCTGGTCGCGTTCCACCCAATAGGTGGAAATGTCCACTTCCTGCTCCACGGAGCAGTAGTCGCCCAACGTCAGCAGTCCCGTGACAGGTGGCAAGGTGTGCAGCTGCACGCCCTTGCCCACGTTGGCACCTAGCCAGCGGGCATACGTGGTGATCCAGGTAGCGCCGGAAACATCGCGGGCGCCGGAGGTATCGGCGATGCGCTCGGCGGCCCAGATGCGCAGGTGCGTGGAGCCGCCGCGACGGTACGTGCCGGGCTCGATGCCTGCGGTGACAGCGCGGATGAGCAGAGCGGACAGCGGCAGGCGGCCCAGCGGGGTCGCGAAAATCAGCACTGCGACGAGCACCAGCCACCACGGAAGGTTGCCCGGGCCCAGGGCTTCCACCGGCAGGGTGCCGGGCAGAACGTTGAGACCCAAGATTTGCATGAGCCAGTTGCCCGCCAACAGCCAGGTCACCCACTGCGCGCCGGCCAAAGTCATGGCCGGCAGCTGAATGAATGCCTGCGCCACGCGGGTGCCAGCGCCCACGGGGATTACGGGTGGCAGTTCTGGAGTGTTCGGGGTGCCGTCCTCACTGGAGGCACCGAGGAGTCCTGCCGAGCCCGGGGAGCCATCGCCCACGAAGCTATCCACGTGCTCAGCGAAGGAGCCCAAGCGTGCGTGATCGTAGAGGTCGCGCACGGACACCTCGGGTACCCGCTCGCGAACCTGCGCGATGAGGGTCGCAGCAGCCAGCGAGGTGCCGCCGAGAGTGAAGAAGTCCACGTCAGCGCTGAGAACCGTGGTGCCCAAGGCATCGGAGAATAGCCCGGCGAGCCATTCTTGCGTCGGGTTATCAAAGGACGCTTCGCCCTGCGACGGCAACGGCCACGGCAAGGCCTTCTTATCGACCTTGCCGGAGGTGGTTACGGGGAGGGAATCCAGCGCGCACAGGCGCGGGATCATCGCGGCAGGCAAGCGGTCGCGCAGCTGAGTCATGGCTGCTGCGGTATCGAATCCCTCCGCGGAGCCTTCCTCTGGCGAGACGTATCCCACCAGCACTTTGTCCCCGCCGCCGGTGGTTTGTACCACCACGGCCGCGCTGCGGACGTTGTCCAGGGAGCTGAGTGCGGAATCTACCTCGCCCAGCTCGATGCGACGTCCGCCGATCTTGACCTGGTCATCCATACGGCCCACGAAGTACAGGCCGTCTTCTTCCAAGCGAACGTGATCGCCCGAGCGATACGCGCGATCCCATCCCAGCTCCGGCATGGGGGCGAACTTCTCCGCGTCCTTGGCTGGGTCCAGGTAGCGGGCAAGGCCTACGCCACCAATGATGAGCTCGCCGACCTCACCCATCGCCACGGGTTGGTTGTTCGCATCCACCACGGCCAGGTCCCATCCGCGTAGAGGCAGGCCGATGGACACGGGCTTGATGCCGTCCATCGTGGTGCCGCATGCCACCACTGTGGCTTCGGTGGGGCCGTAGGTATTCCACAGCTCGCGGGAGTCCGTGGCGAGGCGCCCCGCTAGTTCCGGAGGGCAGGCTTCACCGCCGAAGATCAGCAGGCGGACGGCGTCCAAAGCTTCATCTGGCCATAGTCCGGCAAGGGTAGGCACGGTGGACACGGCGGTGACGTCCTTGGAGATCAGCCACGGTCCCAGGTCCACACCGGAGCGCACGAGGGAGCGCGGGGCGGGCACCAAGCAGGCACCATTGCGCCAGGCCAGCCACATTTCCTCGCAGGAGGCGTCGAACGCAACGGACAGACCTGCCAGCACGCGATCCTCGGGGCCCAGCGGCTCGCCCTGCAGGAACATCTCCGCTTCCGCGTCCACGAAGGCCGCCGCGCTGCGGTTGCTCACGGCCACGCCCTTGGGCTTGCCGGTAGAGCCGGAGGTGAAGATGATCCATGCGTCCGTGTCCAGGTCCGGGCCGGTTTCGGTGACCTTTTTTCTCGATGCCAACTCGGCGCTGTCCGCGCTCATCTTCAAGCCGTCTGCGGTGTAGATGGCCTGCACATGTGCTTCGCCGAAGACGAGTTCGGCGCGTTCCTCGGGGTCGTCCGCATCGACCGGCACGTAGGCGGCGCCAGCGGCGATGGTGGAGAGGATGGCGATGTATAGGCTGCGCTGTCCGCTGGGCATGCGGATGCCGATGCGATCGCCGCGGCGGATGCCCTTGGAGGCGAGCCAGTCTGCGGTGTCTAGGACTTCGGTGAGTAGTTCGGAGTAAGTGATGACACCGTGGCCATCATCGATGGCTGGCGCGTCCGGGTAGCGCTGCGTGGTGTCACGGAGGACATCCAGCAGCGTGCGTGCGGTAGGAGCTTCGGGGGAGCGGAGGTATTGGCTAGGGATCTGTGCTGCCACTTATTCCTTCCCCTTCTGTCCGTCGGGGAGGGTCTCTGGGTTATCGGCCGCGATGATCTGCTTGGCCAGCTTGCGCAGGTGCTTGAGCTGCTTGGAGGTGGATTCATCCAGCGCTTTGTCCTCGGCGACCGTCACTAGGGGACGAAGGTTGGTGTACGCCTTGGTGCCCTTTTTGGTGATGGAGATGATCTGGCGACGACGATCATTGGGATCCTTGACGCGCTTGGCCAGCTGGCGATCCTCGAGGGAATCGACAAGGCGCACCATATCGGAGCGGTCCACGCCCAGGATTTCACCGAGGGTGGCCTGGGAGGCGGCATCGCCATCAGCGAGGCAGGTGAGAACCCAGTACTCCCGCAGGTTGAATCCTTGCTCCACAAGGGCGGTCTCGACGAACTCGCGAGTGCGCCTGCGGAGTCTTTCCAGTTGGAAAGATGGGGAGCTGAGGAGGTCTGCGGGGAGCGGTAGGGATTCTTGCATGTTTACAAGAGTAATCCCCAATATGGGACTTGTCTAACTGTGGGTGCTTCCAACTATTCGTGTATGCACCGGAAGAAACGCGCGAACCGAGAGGCTCGCGCGACGTGGGGTTGAGGAGTTCTAGGCGTTATCGTCGGCGCGCACGATAGGCAGGCCGGAATCGCGCCAACCGGAGGTGCCGTTGGCCACGTTGATGGAATCGATGCCGTTGGTCTCCAGCCACTGCGCGGCACGAGCCGATCGACCACCGGACAGGCAGATGACGTAGATATCCTCATTCAGATCCAGCTCGCCGTAGCGGGCCTGGAGCTCGGAGAGGGGAAGGTTGGTCGCGCCCTTGGCGTGCCATTCCTCAAACTCATCGGCTTCACGCACGTCGACAAGCTGTGCGCCTTCGGGGACTTCGTTGGGCTGTACTGTTTCAAAATCGCTCATGCCTACCCACCATAGGCAAATGAGGTGCGTTGGTCACCCGCCTTACTCGCACCTGCTGCCGCTGTCTCGACCATCAACTAGGGTCGGAGGCATGAATTGGCTGTGGGTAATCGTCGGCATCCTGGTGGTACTGGGTGGAATTCTCCTCATCATGCAGGGGCTGAACAAGCGCAATGAAGAGCGTGGCAGGAACGCTCAGGCTCGCACGCCCAAAGACCCCTTCGCAGAGGTGGATGGGGCAAGTAGGTTCAGCCCGAAGAACATCGCCCCCGGCGCGATCATCAGGCATGGGCAAACGGACTACGTGGTTCGCGGTTCCCTCGAGATAAACCAAGGCCCCTACGTCTGGCACGAACACATGGTCGACGGCGGCAACGGCTCCCGCTACTTCTCCGTAGAAGTAGACGAAGGGACCCTAGAGCTAATCCTCTGGGAAAAGGGACCATCCTCCACAGAGCAAGAACCACCGTCGGAAACCGAGGTCAACGGCGTGCGCTTCAGGGAATCCGAACGCGGCCCTGCTCACTACCGCTCCACGGGAACCACCGGCCTAGATGCCTCCGGCGACATGCGCTATGTCGACTACGAAGTCGCCGGCGCAGATGATCCTCGCCGCCTCAGTTACGAAAAGTTTGGCGATGCTCCCTGGGAAATCTCCCTCGGCCACGTCATCTACCCAGGCGAGCTGACTGTCTATCCCGCGCCAGAACAGTAAGCCCATGAGCACTACGCAGCTTGCAGTCGCCCCGCAGGACATCAGTGCCGCATCCCTCGGCGTGCGCTTGGATGGACCCGCGCCCACCGTGCTGGTCGGCACGACGCTGCAGGGTTCCGGCGCGTGTTTTCGGCTCGACCTTGGCATCCTGGGAGCCTCCCATGTTGTCGACGCCACCCTGCTTGACGGCGGACAACCCTCCGCGCACCTTCGCGAAGAGATCAGCTGCCACGCGATGGAAGGTG
The DNA here is from genome assembly GCF_015233855.1 of Corynebacterium sp. ED61. Classification (NCBI taxonomy): domain Bacteria; kingdom Bacillati; phylum Actinomycetota; class Actinomycetes; order Mycobacteriales; family Corynebacteriaceae; genus Corynebacterium; species Corynebacterium sp. ED61. The sequence goes on from NZ_JADGIT010000004.1 coordinate 188,191, forward strand.
GGATGGCGCTGGGTGATGGCGTCGAAAAGAAACAACGATGGGTAACAGGAACCTACCGCCTACGTGCGCGGACAGTGCAGCTGGGGACAGAAGAATTTGCCGAGCGAGCAGAGACGATTCTGCAGGCCGCTGAGGCTGAATCCTGGCTGGTCGGAAAGTTTCCCGGGGAAGGAAACCACCACCTCACGGCGCTGTGGGGAGAGGTAGAAGGCGGTACCGCGCGATGGAAAACGTGGCACTTCTATCCCGCGGAACTCACGGTGGTGGAAAGTGAGTCAGAGCTAACAACGGAGGTGCAGGCATGAGCTGGAAGATGAAAGTGGGCGTGGGCGCGCTGCTGATCGTCGTCGGCCTCGTGGTGATGCTCGCGGGATTTAACACCAAGGATTCGGTGCGCACCCACCTGCAGGACTCAGAGACCTTCACCTACGTTTCAGACAGCCAATACACCTGCACGGACGCGAAGGCTGCCTATGAAGAACTGCGCGCTCAGACCCGCCCGGAAGCCAGTAAGGAAGACCGCGGGAGCTACTACCTGCGCTATTCCCGCGAGATGGTCACCATCTCCCAGAGCTCCGGCTCATGCACCCTCCGAATTGAAGACCTGCGCCGCCTGAACAACGGACACTTCATCTTCCTGGGCACGGGCTTCTCGCCTGGTTCTCCCTCGAACTCGTCCGGAGGAACCGGCGGCAGCTTCTTCGGCAGCAAATAGTCCCCACACACGGCCAAGACAACAAACAAGAACAGGGTAAACACAATGAACGAGTACATTCTCGCCGCGGACTACCCCCTCGCAGAGGGCATCCTCGCCTCGGTGGTCTACTTCGCCATCGCGCTGATCGTGCTGGCGCTGTCCTTCTTCGTCCAAGACCTTCTGACCCCCGGCAGGCTGCGCGATCAAGTCTTTGTCCACCACCTGCCGAATGCCGCGGTGATGGCAGGAAGCCAGCTGATCGCGATTGGCATGGTGCTGATTGCCGCCATAGCTACCACTGAGCCGAACTTGGCCGATGGCATTCTGCACGTCGCCGTGTACTCCCTGTTAGGCCTGGCGCTGCAGACTTTCGTGATGGTGGCGGTGGAAATCGCCATCCCTGGGCGCTTCCGCAACTTGGTCGAAGACCGTAAGCTGCGCAGCTCCACGCTGGTTCTCGGCGTGCTGCTGGTGGTCGTGGGCGCGGTTAACGCCGTATGCCTGACATAAAGCCCAAGCCCGCCACAGATCGGGGATTGGTGCCCGGCCCGCGGCGGTTCTTCCTGTTGCTCTCCGTGGCCGCGTGTGCGGCTTCCGGGTTGGTCTACGAGCTGGCGTTGATCTCGCTCTCCACTAGCCTCAACGGCGGTGGAATTGTAGAAACGAGCCTGATCGTGGCGGGCTACGTGGCCGCGCTCGGCCTGGGCGCGCTGTGCGCCAAGCCGCTGCTGAAATGGGCGGAAACCGCCTTCCTGTGGGTGGAAGCCATCCTCGGCGTGGTCGGAGGGCTCAGCGCCACGATCCTCTACCTGGCATTCGCCGTCACCGGGCAGAGCTTGATTCTGCTGGTGCTGGCGACCTTGCTCATCGGCGCGCTGGTGGGCGCGGAGCTTCCCTTGCTGATGACGATGTTCCAGCGCGGCCGGATGGTGGACGCCAACGAATCGGGCTCCATTCTCGCGACCCTGAACGTGGCCGATTACGTGGGCGCGCTGCTGGGCGGCCTGGCGTGGCCATTCTTCTTGCTCCCCACGCTCGGACTGCTCCAGGGCACAGCCGCGGCTGGCTTGTTGAACCTGGTGGCCGCCCTTGCCGTGGCAGGCTTGGTGCTGCGATGGTCGGTCAAACGCACACATTTGGTGCTGGTGGCAACGGTGATCGTCGTTGCCATCGTGGGCCTGTCCGTGCTGATCGTCCGCTCCGACGGCGTGGTGGCGACAGCCCGCCAACGCCTATTCGAAGACCCGATCATCTACTCACAGCAAACGCAGTACCAAGACATCGTGGTGACCAAGGTCGGCAAGGATCGCCGCCTGTTCTTGAACGGTGGGCTGCAATATTCCACGCGCGACGAGTACCGCTACACCGAATCCTTGGTATATCCCGCCATCACGCCCAGCACCCAGCGCGTACTGATCATCGGCGGCGGTGATGGCCTCGCCGCTCGCGAGTTACTGCGCATGGATCACATCACGGACATCCAGCAGGTGGAGCTGGATCCGGAGATGATCCGGGTGGCCAACACCGTCCTGCGCGAGGACAATCGCGGTTCCCTTGAGGACCCTCGCGTGCACGTGATCACCGAGGATGCGTTCACGTGGGCGCGCGCTGGTGGTGGAGGTGTGCAGCCGTTCGACGCCATACTCGTGGATCTCTCCGACCCAGATAATGACACGATGGCTCGGCTCTATTCCGAGGAGTTCTACGGGCTGCTGCACAAAATGCTCCGGCCAGAAGGGCGGATGGTGGTGCAGTCCGGCAGTGCGTTCACCACGCCGGACGTGTTCAATCGCGTGCGCTCCACGCTGTCTGCGGCGGGCTGCGCGGACGTGGTCCCGTACCACGTACAGGTGCCTACTTTTGGCGACTGGGGCTTTAACATGTGCGCGCCCGCCAACACACAGTTGCAGGTGTCGAACACGGCACCTGAACTGCGCTATCTCAACGCGGAGACACTACGCGCTGCGGAGATCTTTCCCCCAGATAATCCGCTCATAGAAATGCCGCCCAACACGCTGGATCACCCGGTGATTGTCGAGGATCTGCGGCGCGGATATCGGGCGGCAGGGGAGTAGGTAAAAACCTACAGGCGAGGGCCTACTTGTAGCGGGCGATAGCCTCGTCGAGGATCTTCTGCGCTTCGGCCTTGTTGCCCCAGCCAGAGCCGGAAACTTCCTTGTTTGGCTCCAGATCCTTGTAGTGGACGAAGAAGTGCTCGATTTCGTTGCGGGTGAACTGATCGATGTCCTCGATGTCCTGGTAGCTCTCGAAGCGGACGTCGTCGATGACACACAGCAGCTTGTCATCGCCGCCGGCCTCGTCGGTCATCTTGAACACGCCAACTGGGCGCGCATTGACGATCACGCCGGGGAACACGGATTCAGGCATGATGACCAGCGCGTCCAAAGGATCGCCGTCTTCGCCCAGGGTGTGGTCGATGAAACCGTAGTCAGCTGGGTAAGCCATCGGGGTGAACAGGTAACGGTCCAGGTAGACCTTGCCGGTCTCGTGGTCAACCTCGTACTTATTGCGGGAGCCCTTGGGGATTTCGATGGTTACTTCGATGCTGTTGGAGCTCATGGTTAAAGCGCCACCCTTCGCGATACTCGTAGTGAATTAATTAAACAACGCGCCTATCTTATCGTGTCTCCCTTGCACCTGTAGATAAGGAGGCAACGCTAGAGTGGCTTGTTGTGAGTAGTCAGAAGACATCCCGCACCCGTTGGTGGATAGCCGTCACGATTTTCCTCGTGGTGGTTGCCCTCGTGGTGGCAGCTGGGCTGCTCTGGCACGCGGCAAACCGCTACGAGGTGCAGGCAGCACCGCGCAGCGAGCACACCTCGGCGCAGCCGGTGCTGGAAGCGCCGGAAGATTCCACCGGTGGGGCCGGTGAGCTGCCGGACGTGGACAGCGCGGTGGCCCGTACGGCGAAGGATCCAGCACTCGGTGAGCTGACCGCTGAGGTCACGGATTTGGCCTCCGGGGAGACGCTGTGGGCAAAAGACCAGGACAAACTGCGCACCCCGGCCAGCGTGACCAAGGTGGTCACCACGGGTGCGGCCACCTTGGCGCTGGATGACGACGAGCGCCTGGAAACTTACGTGGTCCAGCGCCGTCCAGGGGAGCTGATCTTGGTGGGCGAGGGAGATATCACCCTGTCCGCAGAACCCGGCAAGGGATTTTTTAGCGATGCGACCAGTGTCCGCGAACTGACGGACAAGATCCGCCCGCAGATCAAGGGGCAGAAGATCGATCACATCGTGGTGGACAACTCCGTGCGCGAGGGCGACCTGTTCAACTCCACGTGGGATACAGATGACATCGCCGGTGGCAACGTCACCAACCTGGATTCCGTGATGCTGAACGCTGGTCGCATCAACCCCACCGAGTCTTATTCGCCTCGTTCTACCGAGCCAGGCAAGGACGCCGCCCGGGTCCTCGCGGGCCAATTGGGCCTTAGTGACGTGACCATCGATGTGGAAAACGCCACCGCCGCCACCCCGATGACGGCATCCGTGGACGGCAACGCCCAGGATTCTCTGCCTGAGGATCTGACCTGGCTGGGCGGGGTGGAATCGGCTCCGTTGAACACCCGCATCCATGACACACTGGTGCACTCGGACAACCTGCTGGCCGAGGCCATTGCGCGCGAGGTGGCGGGATCTCAGGACGCGCCGCGGACGTTCGCGGGCGCCACCGAATCCACCCTTGCTGTGCTCCGAGACCACGGCGTGGATCTAGACAAGGCCGTGCTCAAGGACAACTCCGGAATGAGCACGTCCAACCGACTCAGCGCGCACCACCTGGATCAGGTGCTCTCCAACCACGATCTGCACTCACTGCTGGAGCAGTTGCCGGTCTCTGCGGTGGACGGCACCTTGGTCAACCGCTACGCCACGGGAAGTGGCGCAGAAGATTCCGCTGGCTGGGTACGGGCGAAGACGGGCACACTGTCTGGCGTCAATACTCTGGCGGGGACCATCACCACCACGTCCGGCCGCGTGTTGACCTTCGCGTTCCTGGCCACCGGCGAAAACATAGACGCCTCTAGGGCAGCCCTGGACCGCCTGGCCAACTCCCTGCGGGATGCCTAAACGCTAGGTCATGAGCCGCCCGCATATCTCCACCGCCGCCCACACCCAGCGCTGGCTGGAGTGGGTGCAGCGCGAACATCCCGGCATTCACGAGCAGCTCACAGGTAGCAATCCGCAATCCGTGGTGGTGGGCTTATCCGGTGGCGCGGATTCCTTGGCCTTGGTGCACGCGGCAATTCGCGCCGGGCTGGACGTGGAAGCCGTAGTGGTTGACCACCAGCTGCAAGTCGGTTCCGCTCACGTGGCCGCTAGGGCCGCGCAGCAGGCTGAAACTCTGGGAGCGCGCTCGCGCGTGGTGACGGTGAACATTGCAGAAACCGGTGAAGGGCCTGCTCGGGCTGCCAGGTATCAAGCGCTTGGGCAGGTAGCCGAGGGGCGCGGCGTGCTGGTGGCTCACACCGCCTCCGATGACGCGGAAGGTTTTCTCCTTGCGCTGGCACGCGGCTCCGGCACCGATTCACTGGCCGGCATGCACGCCCTGACCACCGAACACCCCGCCGTGCACTCCGGTGCCGGCTGGGTGGGTAGACCCTTACTCCACGCCACGAGAGCAGACACCGAACGCACCTGCCACCACGCCGAGCTGGACTTTTGGGTGGACCCGCACAACGAATCCGCCGATTACCTTCGCTCCCGCATCCGCACCAAATTGCTCCCGCAGATGCGGGCGATCCTCGGGGAGGCCGTGGTAGACAACCTCGCCGTGTCCTCGCGTTTGTTGCGGGACGACGCCACCGCCCTGGATCAGCTCGCTCGCCACCAGCTGCAGGCTATGGAGGACCAGCGGGGAGGGGAGAGGTTGGCGTCGGATAAAAACGATCAACCAGCACCACTGGATTGCCGAACCATCGCCACCGAGCTGGCCGCAGTGAGGCGACGGATCTATCGCGCATGGCTCGGCGAACACGTGGGGCCGTTGACGAATGCGCACATGGAGGCGATTGACGCGCTGGTGATCGCTTGGAGAGGACAAGGACCCGTCTCTGTCCCCTGGCCCACCCACTGGCCTACAATGAACCCAGCGAGGCGCACCACGCATCGATTGGTAGTGCGCCGCCAGAACAGGCAGCTATTTCTCGACGTGATTGCACGCCACAAAGAAACACAATGAGGATCGGGTTGACGGATATGCCCAGCAACAAGCCCAGCACCAACCTGCCCAGCACCAGCCTGCTGAGCGAAAAGAACTTCGACGTGCCCGCAAACCGCTACGGGGACGATCTGGAAAGCGTGCTGATCGATAAAGAAACGCTGGATGCGCGCATTCGCGAGCTGGCACAGGCCACCTCGGAGAAGTTCAAGGATTCCGATAAGGACCTCATCCTGATCTGCGTGCTCAAGGGAGCGGTCTTCTTCATCACCGACTTCGCCCGCGAGATGTCCGTGCCCACCCAGCTGGAATTCATGGCCGTATCCTCTTACGGCAACTCCACCAGCTCCTCCGGTGTGGTGCGCATCCTCAAGGACCTGGACCGCGACATCCGCGATCATGACGTGGTGATTGTGGAAGACATCATCGATTCCGGACTCACCCTGTCCTGGCTGATGAAGAACCTGCGCAACCGCCAGCCCCGCAGCCTGTCCGTGGTGACCTTGCTGCGAAAACCCGATGCAGTGAAGGTGGACATCGAAAACCTCGCCGAGGTGGGATTCGATATTCCCAACGAATTCGTGGTGGGCTACGGACTCGACTTCGCGGAACGCTACCGCGACCTGCCATTCGTGGGTACGCTGCGCCCGCGCGTGTACCAGTGAACACAAGCACACAACGGTATAAAAACCAGCAGCGCCTTTTTACCTAACGACAGGAACTATGGATAAGACGAAAGTGCTGAGGATCGCGGGAATCGTCGCCGCCATCCTCATCGGCATCTACACCTTCTCCGTGCTCACGGATAGCACCCGCGGGTACGAGCAGGTCGAAACCTCTGTGGCGTTGGAACAGCTCAAGGACAAGAACGTCTCTGAGGTGCAGATCAACGACCGCGAGCAGCAGCTGGAGATCAAGCTCAAGGATTCCATCTCCCTAGACGGGAAAGATGGCATCGAACAGATCATCACCAGTTACCCCGCTCGCACAGGGGACCGGATCTTCACCGCCGTCCAGGACTCTGGGGCGGAGAAGTTCAATACCAACGTCACACAGGACAGCTTCCTCGGCTCCCTGCTGATGATGTTCCTGCCGCTGGTTCTGATCATGGGACTGCTGCTGTTCCTGATGAGCCGCATGAACGGCGGCGGCATGGGCGGCCCATTCGGCATGGGCAAGTCCCGGCACAAGGAGCTGAACAAGGACAACCCGGACACCACCTTCGACGATGTTGCCGGTGCGGACGAGGCAGTCGAGGAACTCGACGAAATCCGCGACTTCCTGTCCAACCCTGCGCGCTATGAGGAATTGGGCGCCAAGATTCCCCGTGGCGTATTGCTCTACGGCCCTCCCGGAACGGGTAAGACCCTGCTGGCCCGCGCAGTGGCTGGCGAGTCTGGCGTGCCGTTCTACTCCATCTCTGGCTCCGACTTCGTGGAGATGTTCGTGGGCGTGGGTGCGTCCCGCGTGCGCGACCTGTTCAAGCAGGCCAAGGAGAACTCCCCGTGCATCATCTTCGTGGATGAGATCGACGCCGTGGGTCGCCAGCGCGGCTCCGGCATGGGCGGCGGACACGACGAGCGCGAGCAGACCCTGAACCAGCTGCTGGTGGAGATGGATGGCTTTGGTGACCGCGAAGGCGTGATCCTCATGGCCGCGACCAACCGTCCGGACATCCTGGACCCTGCGCTGCTGCGCCCGGGCCGTTTTGACCGTCAGATCCCCGTGAGCAACCCGGACCTGTCCGGCCGTGAGCAGATCCTGCGCGTGCACGCCAAGGGCAAGCCGTTGGCCACAGATGTGGATCTGAAGTCTCTGGCCAAGCGCACCGCTGGCATGTCCGGCGCAGACTTGGAGAACGTGCTGAATGAGGCCGCGCTGCTGACCGCCCGCGTGGACGGCAACGTCATCACTGGCGATGCACTGGAAGAAGCCACCGATCGCGTGATTGGTGGACCACGCCGTTCCACCAAGATCATCTCCGAGCAGGAAAAGAAGATCACGGCCTACCACGAGGGTGGACACACCCTGGCCGCATGGGCGCTCAAGGACATTGACCGCGTGTACAAGGTGACCATCCTCGCCCGTGGTCGCACTGGTGGACATGCGCTGACGGTGCCAGAAGACGACAAGGGCATGTACAACCGCTCTGAGCTGTTCGCTCGCTTGGTATTTGCCATGGGTGGCCGCGCGGCTGAGGAGCTGGTGTTCGGTAACCCCACCTCCGGCGCATCGTCCGATATCGAGATGGCCTCCAACACTGCGCGCGCCATGGTCATGGAGCTGGGCATGAGCCCCAAGATTGGTGCGGTGAAGTACGGCACTGACGGCGGCGATCCTTTCCGCGCACAAGGCGGACAAGGTGGAGGGGAGTCTCGCCCAAGCCAGGAAGTCGCGGCACTGATCGATAACGAAGTGCGCGCACTGCTGGATAAGGCGCAGGCCACCGCCTATGCCATCCTGCGGGACAACCGCGAGTACTTGGACACTCTGGCGCAGAAGCTGCTGGAGAAGGAGACTCTGCGCCGCCCGGACTTGGAGGCCATCTTCGAGGGCATCGAGCTGCGCGAAATCTCCGACGTATTCCCGTTCCAAGACGTGGACCGCCCGCGGGATTACCGCGAGCCCGTCAAGACTCCAACCGAGCTGGCCAAGGAGCGCGGCGAGGAGCCACCGAAGCGCAACGACTTCTTCTCCGCAGCGCGCCGGGCACGCATCGAACGACGCAAGGAAGAACAGAAGCGCAGCTTGCGCGAAGCCCAGGAAGCCGACAAGGCATCGCGGGGTTCTGGCGATCACCACGATCACTTGTGGGGTGGCACCGATGGGCAGCCAGGGCAGAACAACGGAAAGCCAGAACACAAGGCCGTGCCACTGAGCGAGCAGCGCGGATTCCGCCTGCCGGACAACGAGCAGCCGGACAACCCGTGGACCTCGGACGATGCCCCTGTGAAGCGTCGGAACGGTGAGGATGTGACGCGCAACGAGCAGCCTCACAATGACTCACCACGCAGCGACTCACCACGCAATGACTCACCGCGCAGCGAGCCGCCGAAGCAGACCTTCCCGTGGGAAACCCCGCGCCAAAAAGGAACGCACAAGCACCGGGCGCCGGAAGGTGATGGTTACGGAGACCGCGAGACTTATCGCGACGGTGATGGAAAGAATGAGGAGAAGTAGTGGAGTCACGTCCTGAGTTTGACCAGCAGCGCGCAGAAGCAGCTATTCGGGAACTGCTGATCGCAGTAGGCGAAAATCCAGACCGCGAAGGTCTGCAGGAAACCCCAGCTCGCGTGGCTCGCGCTTATCAAGAGATCTTCTCTGGCCTCTACGAAGACCCCACTGAGGTCCTCAGCAAGACCTTCAGCGAGGACCACAGGGAGATGGTCATGGTGCGGGACATTCAGTTCTACTCCACCTGTGAGCACCACTTGGTTCCCTTCTTTGGTACCGCACACATTGGCTACATCCCGGGCAAGGACGGCAAGGTCACCGGGCTATCCAAACTGGCCCGCTTGGTGGACGGCATGGCCAAGCGCCCCCAGGTGCAAGAGCGCCTGACCACCCAGGTGGCAGATGCGTTGATGGAACGCCTGGATCCCGCCGGAGTCATCGTGGTCATCGAGGCCGAGCACTTGTGCATGGCGATGCGCGGCATTCGCAAGCCAGGAGCCAACACCATTACCTCCGCCGTTCGCGGCGTGCTGGAATCCAGCGCGGCGACCCGCGCCGAGGCCTTCAACCTCATTCGAGACGGCAAGTGACACAACCGAACAACTCCTTGGGAGCCGATGCTGTAGATCCCGCCGCAACTGCACCCGGCGTGCCCTCCCGCACGCTGGTGATGGGCATCCTCAACGTCACGGAAGATTCTTTTTCCGACGGCGGGGCCAACCCGGATACAGAAACCGCCGTGCGCAACGCGCTGGCGATGATTGAGCAGGGCGCAGACATCATCGATATCGGCGGGGAATCCACCCGCCCCGGTGCCACCCGAGTGAACGCGGAGCGCGAACAAAGCCGCGTGGTGCCGGTAGTGCAGCAACTCCGCGCGCACCCCGCAGTGGAAGAAAATGGCGTGTTGATCAGCGTGGATACCATGCGCGCGTCCACCGCCCGCGCCGCCGTGGAAGCTGGCGCGCACATCATCAACGACGTCTCCGGTGGCCTCGCGGACGAGGACATGCTGGAGGTCGCAGCCAGCGTGACCACCCCAGACGGACAATCCCCGCAGCTGTGCCTCATGCACTGGAACGCGGAGAGCTTTGCTGGCGCGGAGGGATACCGCTATCACGGCCAGGACATCGTGGAGCACGTGCGTGACTGGCTGCAAGACCGGGCGGACGCCGCGTTGGCCGCGGGTGTGTCCCCGGACAAGCTGATTCTGGATCCCGGTATTGGCTTTGCCAAGAACCCGCAGGATAATTGGGCGCTGCTGGGTGCAGTGAAGGCCATTGCAGATCTGGGGTATCCGGTGCTGGTGGGGGCCTCGCGCAAGCGCTTCTTGACCGCGCTGCGCCCGGGTGCGGATGGACAACCGGGGACCCCGGAATCGGCTGATGATGCCACCGCAGCCGTCTCTGCCTTAAGTGCGCACGCTGGAGCGTGGGCGGTGCGGGTCCATAAAGTTGCCCAGAATCGGGCGGCAGTGGACGTGGCCTACGCGCTGGCGTCGGGCAAAGGACCGGAGGTCGATGAGACCTGGCGAGCCCGGCGCACCGTAACCTAACCACCAACCAATTCACGCGAGGAGAAGCACACCGTGGCAGATCGCATCGAACTCATCGGACTGGAAGCCTATGGCTACCACGGCGTCTATGAGCACGAAAAGAACACCGGGCAGAAGTTCCTGGTGGACATGGTGGTGTGGACGGATTTCTCGCACGCCGCCAACTCGGATTCCATCGCAGACACCATTTCCTACGTGGATCTGGCCAACATTGCCGTGGAATTGGTACAGGGGCTGAGCAACGATCTCATCGAGACCCTGGCCACCAACATCGCGGACAAGATCATCGAGCTGGACGGGGCGATGGCCGTGGAGGTCACCGTGCATAAGCCCCAGGCACCAATCGACTACCCGTTTGCCGACGTGCGCGTGGTGGCGCGCCGTTCCTACAAGAACAAGTAGGAGGCAGCTGGTGTTGGCGTTCGTGGGACTCGGCAGCAACATGCCGGGAGAGGTGGCTTCTGTCGATGCTCAGCTGGTGCGCGCAGCCTCGTTGCTGGAAGACTCCGGGGCGGGGCGGATCGTGGAGCATTCGCGGATGTACGCCACGCCGCCGTGGGGAGTCTACGAGCAGGACGAGTTCCGCAATGCCGTCATCGCAGTGGAGACCGAACTGGAACCTTTGGACTTTTTGCATGCCTGCCAAGACGTGGAGCAGGCTGCGCAGCGCGTGCGCGACGTGCGGTGGGGCCCGCGCACCCTGGACGTGGATGTGCTGGCATTGTTTTCTTTTCTTTCTGACGCCACCGCTGTCCCCATCACCTCCGACGGAGCCTGGGGTGAGGAGCTGATTGTGCCGCACCCGTACGCGCATCAAAGAGCGTTTGTGCTGGTGCCATGGGCTGACCTCGAGCTGGCGGGCGCGCCCGGGGTGACGCTCAAGGGCAGGGGAGTGCACCAGTGGCTGGAGGAGCTGGCTGCCGCGGAGCAGGAGGAGGTGGCCGGCGTGCAGGCTGTGGAATCTGCGCAGTGGGATGTTCGGCTGTCTCGCGGGAGTTTAAGGTAGTAGCCATGAAGGAAATGCAGCCCACACCGCTGAGTGCCCTGGCATGGGGCACGGGGATCGCCGTGGTGATCGCATGGGCTGCCACGTGGGCTTTTTATGGTTCCTTCCCGCCCATTGAGCTCACCGCGTGCGTGTTCCTGTTTGTCTTTGCCGTGGCCTGCGCTGTGATGGGGTGGATGGTGCGCAAGCGGATTGACGAGGGGGAAATTGGGCAAGACAGTAGCCAGATGAGCCCGCTGACGGTGGCGCAATGGATGCTCATTGGTCAGGCCGTGGCGTGGATCGGAGCTGTGCTGGGCGGAGTCTATGCAGGTATTGGTATCCACGTGCTGTTGAACGCGGGACATTTGCAGGCGGCGGCTGATGACGTGCCAGGCGTGATTGGCGGCGTGGTCGGTGGCGTGTGCGCGGCGGTTGCTGGGGCGTGGTTGGAACGAGGTTGCGTGGCTCCGCCAATGGATCCACCTGCGCAAGGTAGGCTGAACGCATGAGTTTTCAGCCTCAACCTCAGCATGATCGTCAGGCTCGGCCCTCGCGGGAGCTCCGCGACGAGTCCTCGACCCGCGATCGCTCCGGAGATTCACGTCGCGGCTCCGCCGAGCAGGGCGAAGGGCGGATGTCCAAGCTGTTGATGTTCGGACTGCTGATCCTGGCCGTGGTGGCCAGCCTCCTGATGCTGTTCATGGACTCAGACTTCTGGTTGAAGATCGCCGTGATCGCGGCACTCTGGGCCGCTGTGTTGGGAGCTATTCTGGTCAGCCGTTACTCCAGCGCGCTGACCGCGGAGCGGGACCGCAACCGCCAAATGCAGCGCATGCACACCTCCGAGCTGCGCCGCGAGAAGTCCGAGCACCAGCAGCGTGAGGCCATGCTGGAATCCAGCTACGAACAGCGCATGCGGGATCAGCGCGACGAGCACCTGGAGCAGCTGCGCCAAGAGCTGGCCGTGCTGCGTTCGCAGCTGACCAGCCTGACTGGCCGTGATTACGGAGAAGAGCAGGCTTCCGTGCACGCTCGCGCTGAGCGCGTCCGCGAGCTGGGCGGCACCAGCACGCCACCGGCACAGCCACAGTCCGCACCTGTGCCGGATTCCAAGCCAGCAGCTTCTGCTGCTTCCCGTCCTGCGGCGGCATCGGCCTCCAGCGCTGCATCATCTGCAGCACCCAAGGGCAAGCACGGCAAGGCGACCACCAGCTTCTCCACCGGCTCTTTCGCTGCCGTGCGCTGGGACGGACAAGACACGCAGGAGACCACGCAGCTGCCACTGGTGGTAGACACCACCGCGATGGAAGACGAGCCTAAGCCAAGCGCTCCCGCTTCCTCTTTCGGCACTTCGGCTTCTAAGTCTGCATCCGCTCCGGCTACTGTGTCTGCTCCTGCAGCAGCCACTCCTTCTGCAGATACCGCAGCGCATTCCCGCCACAGCGCACCGTTGGAAACTTCCCACACCGGTGGGCGCCGTCGTGCCGATGCCGCGGAATCCGCCGCACCTCAGAAGCCGGCTGGTCAGGCTGGTCAGGGTGGCGGTCGGCGTCGGAAAAAGGAAGAAGACGCACAGGACACCGCACACGGACGTCGTCGCGCTGATGAATCCGGCGGCCTGACCGTGGCCGAGCTCATGGCTCGCTTTAAAGAAAAGTAAACGGGGACACGAGGCGCGAAGCACTCAACATGGACGATATGCAACAACCGCGACTGTCCGTGGGCGTGATCGGCGGCGGCGCGGTGGGGACCGCAGTCGCTGAACGGCTGGCAGCTGCCGGGCACCACATCCACGGGATCGTGGCGCGAGGAGATGCCTCGCGAGCGCGAGTGGCCGAGCGCTTGCCTAACACGGCAATCGTGTCGCTGGAGGAAGCCGCGCAGGCCGCGCTGGTGATCATCGCCGTGCCGGATACGGTGCTGGACGAGGTCATCGAGCAAGTCGCCGCCATCACCCGCGATGGACAAATGGTGGCGCACACCTCCGGCGCGCACGGGTGCGAGATTCTTCAGCCCATCACGGACACCGGGGCACTGCCACTGGCCTTGCATCCCGTGATGACTTTTGCGGGAAATGCCGATGACACCACGCACCTCATGGGCTGCGCATGGGGCGTGACCGCCGATTCTGAGACTGGCAATATGGTCGCCGAGCTGCTGGTTAGCTCCATGGGTGGGGTGGCCGTGCACGTTCCGGAAGCCAAACGCCCCGCGTACCACGCCGCCATTTCCTATGCGGCCAACTACGTGGTCACCTTGTTGTCCGACGCCCAACGCATGCTGGACCACGTCTTAGCCGAAGATCCCAGCTCGGGACCGCCCCCACACACCCCAGAATCCGCCACACTGCTGCGCACCATCGTGCCCGTGGCCGTGGACAAAGCGCTCAGCCAGCGGATGCACGGCCTGACCGGGCCCGTTGCCCGCGACGATGCCCCCGCAGTGATGCGCCACATCGAGGCTCTGCGCGCGCTAGAGAAAGACTCCGCAGCGGCGAACTTCACCGGCGCCTACATCCCCATGGCGGAGCGCACCGCGCAGATGCTGCACTCGCTAGAGGTAGAGCGGGTTCTCGCTGAGATGAGCATGCGACTACGCTAACCGGCATGGGAAATACGCAGTCGGCGAAGCAAGATTCAACCCCCGAGCTGGGCGCAGACCGAGGCTCTGACCAGGGCTCGTTCACGCCCGGGCAAGCCACGGTGTTCAACACCATCGAGGAGATCGGCACCCTCACCCGCGCCATGCGCAAAGTAGGCCGCCCGGTGGCACTGGTGCCGACCATGGGTGCGCTGCACGAAGGCCACCTTTCCCTGGTTAAGGCAGCTCAGCGCATGCCGCGTGCCGTGGTGGTGGTGAGCATCTTCGTGAACCCGCTGCAGTTCGCCGAAGGTGAGGACCTGGACGCTTACCCCAGGACGCTGGAGGCTGACGTCGAAAAATTGCGCGCCGCAAGCGTGGACGCGGTGTTCGCACCCAACGCCCGCGAGATGTACCCCAACGGCCCGCGCACCACCGTGCAACCGGGTGCGATCGGTGCGATCTTGGAGGGCGCTTTCCGTCCGACGCATTTTGCTGGCGTGCTGACCGTGGTGAATAAGTTGTTCCAGATCACGCACTGCGATCACGCCTACTTCGGGGAGAAGGACTACCAGCAGCTGATGGTCATTCAGCAGATGGTCAATGACCTCAACATGGGAGTGACCGTTCATGGCGTGCCGATTGTGCGGCAGCAGGACGGGTTGGCGCTGAGTTCGCGGAACCAGTATTTGTCGGAGGCAGACCGGGAGCTCGCATTGACGCTGTCCGCGGCGCTAACGGCGGGTGCTTTTGTGGCTGAGGGCGGAGCGGAGAAGGTGCTTTCTACGGCGCGAGAGATCATTGAATCGGTGCCGGAGATTGAGCTGGACTACCTAGAACTGCGTGGTGCTGACCTGGGCGAGCCGCCGGAGATGGGGGATGCACGGTTGCTGGTGGCGGCGCGTGTGGGGAGCACTCGGCTCATTGACAACGTGAACCTGCCGTTGGGGATTGGGTTTAAGAATATTGAGGGCGAGGGCGAGGGCTAGGCGCGGCTCCTGGCTGGAATTTCCCGTTCGCGACTTGCAGGGTAAGGTATGGCGACGTGTTGCGCACCATGCTGAAATCCAAGATCCACCGAGCCACCGTCACTCAAGCAGACCTCCACTATGTGGGGTCCTGCACCATTGACGCTGACTTGTTGGATGCCGCTGATCTGCTCGAGGGAGAGCAGATCGACATCGTCGATATCAACAACGGCAGCCGCCTGACCACTTACGTCATCGCGGGTGACCGTGGTACCGGAGTGATCGGCATTAACGGCGCGGCTGCACGCTTGATCAGCCCGGGTGACTTGGTGATCATCATTGGTTACGCGCAGTTCACGGCGGAGGATCTCAAGAATTATCATCCGCACGTGATCTTCGTGGATGAGGACAACAAGCAGCTGGAATCCGGGGAAGATCCTGCGCATGCGCCAGAGGGATCTGGATTGCTGAATCCTCGCCATCCGGACGATTCTGAAGACTAGTGTGAGCGTTAATTAACCTGCACCTTTCGAAGTGATGCAACTCACCCAAATTAAAGGTGTATATGACTTACATCTTTAATCTCTGAGACTTAGGCTTAAACCATGCACCTGACCACCTTTGCTGATCTTGGACTTCGGTCCATGATGATCTTGGGAGATCTGCCGGAAGGGCAGCGTCTCACGATCTCTGCATTGGCACAGGCCACCAACGCTTCGGACAACCACCTTGCGCGAGTGATCGCCAAGCTGGTGGACATGGGCATGGTGACTTCCGTTCGCGGAAGAAATGGTGGGGTGTATCTGCCGGACACTGCCCGTGGGGCAAGCGTGGGGCAGATCCTCAGAGAACTGGAAGGCCCTGGGGAAGTAGTGGACTGTGAAGGCAATAAGCCGTGTCCGCTGGCTTTCCGAAACTGTGCGTTGCGCCATCGGTTGGCGGCAGCGCGCGAGGCCTTCTTCGTGGAATTAGATGGTGACACCATCGAGGATCTGGTTCGCGTCACACGTGTGGCAGCGCAACCTAACTCTGAGGACACCCACGGTTCCTCTGCTCCTCTCGGCCTGCCGAAGGTGCGAACCAGCTAGACAACTAGCCCCGTACCTCACGCGCGAGCGGTGCTGACCCCGGAAGAGACGAACCACATGTTCATTCAGGACGCTCCGAACACCAACCGCACTGCACTGTCTGAGTCCAACGCGGAGATTATCCGCCAAACCCTGCCTGTCATTGGCGCGAACATCAACAACATCACCCCGATCTTCTACAACAAGATGTTCACCAACCACCCCGAGCTCATCGCGGATACCTTCAACCGCGGCAACCAGCGCTCCGGCGAGCAACAGAAGGCTCTCGCTGCCTCCATCGCCACGTTCGCGGCCATGCTCGTCGATGAAAACGCCCCTGATCCCGTAGAAATGCTTTCCCGCATCGGCCACAAGCACGTTTCGCTGGGCATCACTGAAGATCAGTACCAGATCGTCCATGACAACCTCTTCGCCGCAATCGTGGAGGTCCTCGGCGATGCAGTCACGCCTGAGGTCGCCGGAGCCTGGGATGAGGTTTACTGGCTCATGGCCAAGGTCCTCATCGACTTCGAAAAGGATCTCTACGCTTCCGCCGGTGTGGACGCCGGCGACGTGTTCATCAAGGCGGAATTGAAGGAAAAGACCCAGCTGAGCAGCCGCGTCACTCAGTACACCTTCGCTGGTCAGGGCTTTGATGAGGCGCTTCCCGGCCAGTACACCTCCATTGGCGTCAAGTTGGACGACGGCGCCCGCCAGCTCCGTCAGTACTCCCTGATCGCCACGGATGCAGAGACGTTCTCCATCGCCGTGCAGCAAGATGGCGAGGTCTCGAACTTTCTGCTGGAGCGCGTCAACGTTGGCGATACCGTGGACGCCACCCTCCCCGCCGGCGATCTCGTCTTGGACGAGAACACCGCGCCTCTCGTACTGGTCAGCCAGGGAATCGGTTCCACCCCGATGACCGGCATGTTGGCCCATCTGGTCGCCAACAAGGACCAGGCCGGGCGGGATGTTGTTGTTCTTCATGCCGACGCTACCGCTGAAGATTACGCTCAGCGCGATGCCACGGATAATCTCGTTGCTGCTCTGGCAGAAAATGGCAGTGCCACTCACATCACTGCCTACCGCGATAACAACGAGATGTTCGATCTCAGCCAGATGAACAAGGACGGCCAGGTGCCCGCAGGTGCCCAGTGGTACCTGTGCGGAGGCAACGGCTTCCTGCAGGACATCCGCGATCAGCTGGAAAAGAACAAGGAAACGCTGGTTCCTACCAGCATCCACTTTGAACTGTTCAGCCCGAACGACTGGCTCGTCAGCTAGCCGAGGGTCTGATAGGCATAGTCACGGCGGGGTTCGAGGGTGTCTAGTGATGCAGTATCCTTGACTACCGTGACTGATGCATCCCAGAACCCCAGCAATGATTCTGCAAACGACCTGCCGGAACAGCTGCGCATCCGCCGAGAAAAGCGTGACCGGATCCTCGAATCCGGGCGCGATGCGTATCCCGTCGAGGTGCCCCGGACTCACACCCTCGCGGAGATCCGCGCAGGTTGGGCCGTGGTTAAGCCTGAAGAATCGGAGAATGCTGCGGATGTAGATGAGGTAGGCGTCGAAAGGAAAAACGATGCACTCATCGAACTGGCACCCGGGGAAGAGACCGACACGGTTGTGGGTGTGGCCGGTCGCGTGATGTTTATCCGCAACACCGGCAAGCTCGCATTCGCGACGCTGCAGGATGGCGATGGCACTGCGTTGCAGGTCATGCTCTCGCTGGCTGAGGTGGGCGAGGACGCGCTGGCGTCCTGGAAGGCGGACGTGGACCTGGGCGACATGGTGTTCGTCGAAGGTCGAGTGATCTCCTCTAAGCGCGGCGAGCTGTCCGTGATGGCGCAGCGCTGGTTCATGACCTCCAAGTCCTTGCGTCCGCTGCCCGTGGCGCACAAGGAAATGTCTGAGGACACGCGCATCCGCCACCGCTACACGGACCTGATCATGCGCGAGCAGGCCCGGAACAATGCAATGACCCGCATCAAGGTCATGCGATCACTGCGCAATTTCCTGGAGACCCGCGGGTTCCTCGAGGTGGAAACCCCGATGCTGCAGACTCTCCACGGCGGTGCTGCGGCGCGTCCGTTCGAGACTCACTCCAACGCGCTGGACATCGATCTGTACCTGCGTATCGCGCCGGAGCTTTATCTCAAGCGCTGTGTGGTGGGCGGCATCGACCGAGTCTTCGAGGTCAACCGTAACTTCCGCAACGAGGGCGTGGATTCTTCACACAGCCCCGAGTTCGCGATGCTGGAGACCTACCAGGCCTATGGCACGTACGACGACGGCGCGAAGCTGCACCAGGACATGATCCAGTACATCGCCAAGGACGTTTTCGGTTCCACCACGGTGACTTTGGTGGATGGCACGGAGTATGACCTCGGCGGCGAGTGGAAGACCATGGAAATGTACCCCTCGCTCAACGAGGCTCTGCAGCGCAAGTTCCCAGGTCAGCCGGAAATTACTACGGAATCGACAGTGGAGGAGCTCAAGGCTATCGCCGCGGAAATCGGGCTGAGCGTTCCTGCCAAGGGCGGCTGGAGACACGGCAAGCTCGTCGAAGAGATCTGGGAGCTGCTCTGCGAAGACCAGCTGGATGGGCCGGTTTTTGTCCGTGACTTCCCCGTGGAGACCTCGCCGCTGACTCGCGATCACCGCTCCAAGGAGGGCGTGACTGAGAAGTGGGACCTCTACGTTCGTGGATTCGAGCTGGCTACCGGGTACTCCGAGCTGATCGACCCTGTCATTCAGCGCGCTCGCTTCGAGGATCAGGCTCGCTTGGCCGCGGGCGGCGATGACGAAGCCATGGTGCTGGATGAAGACTTCCTCGCCGCCATGGAGCAGGGCATGCCACCGACTTCCGGCACGGGTATGGGCATCGATCGCTTGCTCATGGCGCTGACCGGGTTGGGTATCCGCGAGACGATTTTGTTCCCCATGGTGCGCCCTGAGCGCGAAAGCTAACGCGCGATTGACCTCTGAGTGTGGTGTCGCGCGTTAAGTAGCGCGCATCACACTTTGGGATCAACTTTGCAGCACCCCACATTTATCCCCCTGCCCTAGGTGAAACCGTCTGTTCAGTGGGGTTTTATTGCTCTTGAAGGAAATCCAAAGGCAGTTTTGGCTTATCAGCGGGTCTAAACTGGTTTATGCTAACGACATATGTATTCGCGTAGCCGTACTTTCGGTTGCGTGGGTAATACTCACTGCTCCAACAGTACAAAGAGAAGAACCATTGAAAGGTGGCCGCACAGCATGAGCGACCGTAATCGACGGAACGATTCGACTCCCGGCCTGAATGGCATCAAGCGGGACGCAATCGGAACCGCAATGCGTTACCTCACTCGCTTTACCGGATCCGAACTGGCCGATAAGTACGGCTTGGGACCCAAGGTTGATCGCGTGGCGTACGAATCCACGAAGACCGGCATGCGCACCCTCGGTGCCGTGAACCGTCAGTTCAAGAAGATCAAGGGCTCCGGCAAGCCAGTGCGCCTGCCTTCCCAGACCACTGACGAGAACAACGAGCCAACGACCACCGAGGCACCAAAGCCAGGTCGCGCTCCGTTCGACCTGAACCCAACCGAAGATCAGCAGATGATCGTCGAGGCCGTGCGCGAGTTCGCTGAAGAGCGCCTGCGCCCAGTGGCTTCCGAGTGCAACGAGAAGTCCGAGCCTGCTGAAGGCCTGCTGGACACCGCTGCAGAGCTGGGTGTCGCACTGGTTAACCTTCCTGAAGAGTACGAAGGTATCGCCACCGCTTCCGGCGCCACCACCGGCGCGCTGATCGCCGAGGCTCTGTCCTACGGCGACATGGGCTTGGCCGTGGCCATCCTGGCACCAGCCGGCGTGGCAAACGTCATCACCAACTACGGTGACGATGCACAGCAGAAGACCTACCTGCCATCCTTCGCAGGCGAGTCCGTTCCACCCGCAGCAGTGGTTGTCTCCGAGGCACGCCCACTGTTCGACCCATTCGTGCTGCAGACCTCTGCCAAGCGCGATGGTGATTCCATCGTCATCAACGGTGTCAAGACCATGGTTCCAAACGCCGGCGCAGCAGAGCTGTTCGTCGTCGCAGTGGAGCTGGACGGCGTGAACACCTTCGCCATCGTCGAGTCCGATACCGAAGGCGTGGTTGTGGAAGCTGACCCATCCATGGGTCTGCGTGGCGCCGCACTGGGTCGCCTGCTGCTCAAGGACGTGCGCATTCCTGCTGCCAACCTGCTGGGTGGCACCGAGGTTTCCGACGAAGACCGCACCGAGCAGTACGCAGAGATCATCCGCCGCTCCCGTCTGGGCTGGGCTGCACTGGCAGTCGGCACCGGCGAAGCAGTGCTGGAATACACCAAGAAGTACGTCAACGAACGCGAAGCCTTCGGCGAGCCAATCTCTCACCGACAGGCAGTGGCCTTCATGGTTGCCAACATCCGCATCGAGCTCGACGGCCTGCGCTTACTCCTGCTCCGCGGCGTTTCCCGCCTGGACCAGGGTCTGTCCTACCACCGCGAAGCAGCACTTGCTCGCCGCTACGCATCCGACAAGGGCATGATCTTCGGCCTCGACGGCGTGCAGCTGCTCGGTGGACACGGCTTCACCAAGGAGCACCCAGTTGAACGCTGGTACCGCGATCTGCGTGCCATTGGCATCGCAGAGGGCGTCGTGGTTCTCTAACCCGCCACATCAAGTCAATTCACAAAGACGATCCGTTAAGAGGAAACATTCATGATTAATCTGGAACTTCCCAAGCGTCTGAAGGCGGGAGTCAACCAGGCGCACCAGGCTGCCTCCGAAATCTTCCGCCCAATCTCTCGCAAGTACGACCTGGCTGAGCACGAGCGCCCAGTGGAGCTGGACACCATGGCATCCCTCGTTGAGGGTATGGCCGATGCAGGTCAGTCCATGGCCGGCGCTTCCGGCGGCCGCGCTGATGCCAACAAGAAGCAGCGGGAAGGCGTCAAGAACGGCGGCAACATGGCCGCCGTCCTCAACGTCCTTGAGACCTGCTGGGGTGACGTTGGCTTGACCCTGTCCATCCCTTACCAGGGGTTGGGCAACGCAGCTGTTGCAGCTGTGGCCACCGACGAGCAGCTCGAGCGATTCGGCAAGATCTGGGCTTCCATGGCCATCACTGAGCCTCAGTTCGGCTCTGACTCCGCAGCCGTTGCTGCAACCGCAAAGCTGGACGGCGACGAGTACGTCCTCAACGGGGAGAAGATCTTTGTCACCGCCGGCGAGCGCTGCACCCACGTGGTTGTGTGGGCGTCCGTGGACAAGGACGCTGGCCGCGCAGCTATCAAGTCCTTCGTGGTTCCGCGCGATACGCCAGGCTTCGAACTGGTTCGCCTGGAGCACAAGCTAGGCATCCGCTCCTCCGACACAGCTCACTTCATCCTGGACAACGTGCGCATCCCTAAGGAGAACCTGCTCGGTTCCCCAGAGGTGGACACCAAGAAGGGCTTCGGCGGAGTGATGGCGACCTTCGACAACACCCGTCCAATGGTTGCCGCTATGGCCGTGGGTGTGGCTCGCGCTTCCCTGGAGAAGCTCCGCGAGATCCTCACCGACGCAGGCATCGAGATCGACTACGACGCTCCAGCATGGGCACAGTCTGCTGCCGCCGCTGAGTACGTTCGCCTCGAGTCCGACTGGGAGGCTTCTTACCTGATGACCATGCGTGCAGCATGGATGGCAGACAACAAGCTGCCTAACTCCAAGGAAGCTTCCGAGTGCAAGGCAAAGGCTGGTCGCATGGCTACCGACCTGACCCTACGCACAGTGGAGCTGGCAGGCGCTTACGGTTATTCCGAGCGCGACCTGCTGGAGAAGTGGGCACGCGATTCTAAGATCCTCGACATCTTCGAAGGCACCCAGCAGATTCAGCAGCTCATCGTGGCACGCCGTGAGCTGGGCTTGTCCTCCGCGCAGCTGAAGTAATTACTTCCTAGCGTTCATACACGTACAAGCCGTCCGAAATCACTCCGGGCGGCTTCTTCGTTCGTTATGCAAATTTCGCGACTAAGCTAGACAATCATGACCTTCAGCCCAGAATCGCCCATCGCCACGGACTTCCTCGAACTCACGGGGAACACTCCGTTGGTTGATTTAGGCAACCTCCTGCCAGCCAGCTCTTTGCGCATCGTGGCCAAGCTAGAGCAGTTCAATCCCGGGGGATCGGCCAAGGATCGCACGGCCAAAGCGCTCATCGAGCAGGCTGTACAGAACGGGCTCATTCCGGATTCTCCGGACGTGCACCTGGTGGAATCCAGCTCCGGCAATCTGGGTGTGGCGCTGGCCCGCCAAGCCGCGTGCCGTGGATGGACGTTCACCTGCGTGGTGGATCCTCGGGCCAACCGCACCACCTTGGCGACGATGCGCGCACTGGGAGCCACCATCGACATCGTGGCCGAGCCGGATGCAGAGACCGGCGATTGGTTGGTTGCTCGGCGCAAGCGCGTCGCGGAGCTGGTGGCAGCGGATCCCCGCACGATCAATTTGGATCAGTATTCCAGTCGCGCGGCCTTCGATGCTCACGATCACGGCACTATGAGCGAGATCGTGGCACAGCTAGGAGGCGCACCTGCGGCGGTGCTGGTGGCTATGAGCACTACGGGAACCATTGGCGGTTGTTTGCAGCATGTCCGCAGGATCGGCGCGTCCACGCAGGTCATCGGTGTAGACGCCGCAGGTTCGGTGTTGTTCGGCGGCACGCGCGGGCCGCGCATGCTCCCCGGTTACGGTGCCGGTGCGGTTCCGGATCTTTCGTCCGACGTCACCCCTGACCGCATCATTCGTGTCCCCGACGAGCAGGCGGTAATCGGAGCGCGGGCGCTGACTCGTGCCGAATCTATTCTTCCCGGAGCCTCGGGAGGGGCGGTCATCGCTGCGCTGGGGCAGATCGCCGACCAGCTGGAACAAGAGCTAGGCACGGGTGCCACCGTGGTGGTGATCCTTCACGATTCCGGACCTGCCTACTTAGAGACCGTCTACGACGATGCCTGGGTGGAAGACAACCTGAAGATGGATCCCGCCGAGTGCGAGCGGAGGGTGCAGCAGTGGGCGCACTAAGGCTCGCGATCATCGGGGGAGGGCCGCGTGCACTGTGGGCGATCGAGGAGCTCGCGGCGCGGGCGGAGGAACTTCCTGCGTTGGACATTGATGTGTGGGAACCAGAACTCACCTGTGGGGCAGGCCGGGTATATCGCACTGATCAGCCCGCGTATTGGCTGATGAACTTGCGTGCCGAGGGCATCACCACGGCCATGGGGAGTTTCGTGGAATGGCGCGATTCCAAGCGGAAGGCAGGATTGCCCCTGGATCCGGGGCACTTTCCTCCGCGTCGCGTCGTGGGGGCGTATCTCGGCGATGCCTGGGCATGGCAAGTCAGCCATGCACCACCGACCGTCCGAATACGGCACGTCCGCAAGCACGTCACGGATATTCGCCGTGCCGACGATACGCGGCAAGAGCAGTGGAAAATCTCCGCAGCCTACCCGGAAGCCGATCAAGCTTACGAACTCTACGACTATGTCCTCGTGACCGTTGGTCATGCTCAAGCGTGGCAGGGAGCATTGCAGGGTTCGCGGGTTTTTAAGGAGCTTTGGCAGGTTCCAGACGGCGGGACTATCGGCGTGCGCGGGGCCGCGCTGACGTTTATCGACGTGATGCTGGCCGCCACCCTCGGCCGCGGCGGTTTATACGCTGCGGGAACGTATACCCCCAGCGGGCGTGAACCGATCCTGAATCCGGTCAATCGCTCTGGACGGTTCATGGAGGTCAAAGCCGTACCGGGCACCGCTCTGGATGGAATCGCCCTGCCCGCGCTCCCCGAATACGGCCAATACATCGAGCGCTGCACGACTCTCGCGGAGCTCGAGGACGTGCTGGCTGATGCTGCGGCAGATTTCCTGCAGGCCGCAGGGGTGGAGACGGACCGCGCCGAGCTGTACAGCGTCCTGACCGGCGAAGATGCAACTGGCGATCCGGTGGCGGAGCTGCGGGTGAGCATTGACGTCGCCAATGGACAACGACCACCGGGCGCGGCCTGGGCAATCGGTGAGGCCTGGCGGCGCCTCTACCCGCACATTGTTGCGCGCGCGAGCTTCGCGGGCCGCGACGATCTCCCCGGCTTCGGCACGCTGGCCCGTACCCTCGAACGCGTGGCTTTTGGTCCGCCGGCGGAGACTGCGGAGATCTTGTTGGCGGTCATTGAAGCAGGCCTGGTGCGGGTGGAGTGGATGGGCAAGCCTTGGATTCTCGACGCCTGGCTCACCCCAGATTCCGCTGAATCCCAAGATGTCCACGGCGTGATCGATGCCGTGATCCCGCCACCCGGCGTGGTTTCCGGCAGCCTGGCTGAGCAATTGGTGCAGCGCGGCTATGCGCGCATCCGGCGCGGCGCCGATGGATCCGCGCGCGGACTGGACGTGAACCCGGACGCATCCGTACCCGGGCAGCGTGGCCTAGCCGTGGTGGGGCGGGATGCGGAGGACACTGTCTTGGGGCTGGATACACTCAGCAGAACGTTGCATTCCACCATCCCCGCCTGGGCGGATTCCTTACGCCACCACGTGAATTGAGAAAGGTCCACAACACATGACTAAGCCACTTCCCACCCGTGGGCAGCCACCCTTGACCGCTCGGCTTGAGCCGTGGATGACCGAGCTTCTCGCCGATCCGCAGCAGTGTGCCGCGCTGATGGAGCAGTACGCCTCGCCGGTGAACGTGGTGTTTCCTGCCGTGTTGCCTCGCAATGCTGCAGAGCTGGTGGATGCGGGCGTATCGCGAGGGGTGGACGTGCGTGTGTTTTTTGCGCGGAAAGCGAACAAGGCACTGGGCTTCGTGGAGGCCGCGAGGGATGCGGGGCACGGCATCGATGTGGCTAGCGAGTGCGAGCTGCGGCAGGTGCTGGGGATGGGTGTGGAGCCGCAGCGGATCATTCTCAGCGCGGCGATCAAGCCCGATGCACTGTTGCAATTCGCTATCGCACAAGGAGTGACGATCTCCACGGATTCTCTGTCAGAGCTTGACAGAATTGCTGCGCACACA
Organism: Corynebacterium sp. ED61; assembly: GCF_015233855.1. Lineage (NCBI taxonomy): Bacteria > Bacillati > Actinomycetota > Actinomycetes > Mycobacteriales > Corynebacteriaceae > Corynebacterium > Corynebacterium sp. ED61. The sequence continues at coordinate 213,464 of NZ_JADGIT010000004.1, forward strand.
GTCGCCTTGAACGCGGAGGGGCAGAATGTGCGAGCTCAGGTGGCTCCGCGAATCGCTCCGGATCCGCAGCGGCTGCCGCCCACACGCTTCGGTGAGGTGGCACAGGAATGGATTCGAGGTAGCGTCGGAAAGGAAAAAGAGCATGTGGACGTGGTGGGCGTGCACGCTCACCTGCACGGATACGCCGAATCGGACCGTCGGGCAGTGCTCGCAGATTGCCTAGAGGTCATCGACGAGCTGCGCGAACAAGGGCAACGGCCGACGTTCATCGACCTCGGTGGTGGCGTGCCCATGAGCTACTTGGACAGCGCGGACGAATGGGAGGAGTTCACGAAGCAGCGACAGCTCGCCGTGGAGGGAAAGCCCACGCAGCTGCGCACGTGGAAAGACAACCCACTGGCTACTACGTATCCGTTCCATCAGACACCTACGCGGGGAGCCTGGTTGGAGGAGCTTCTCGACGGGGACATTCCAGGGTACGGGAACGCGGCAGATGCTCTGAACAGTAGGGAACTAGCGCTGCACCTGGAGCCGGGGCGGAGCCTGCTGGACGGTGGCGGAGTGATCCTCGCGCGGGTGGCTTTCGTGAAGAAGCGCAGTGACGGCGTGGACTTGGCAGGGCTAGAGATGAACCGCACGCAGTGCAAGACCACTTCGGACGATATCCTGCTGGATCCGCTGGTGGTGCCCACCGCTCGCGCTGCCGAAGGCGCTGATGACGCTGAGGATGTGCGCAAAAGCAACCGGGGCCGCGCGTGCTATCTGGTGGGCGCCTATTGCATTGAGGACGAAGTCATCATCTGGCGCAGGCTCACCTTCCCCGAGGGCGTGGCACCCGGGGACTGCGTGGCGATCCCCAATACTGCGGGCTACTTCATGCACATCTTGGAGAGCGCCTCGCACCAGATTCCGCTGGCCAACAACGTGGTGTGCAAACAGGAAAGCGCCCTGGAGTTTTTCCAGGACGCGATCGATGGAGCTAACTGACTAGACGCTACTGGGCATCTGGCTGCGGCAACTCGCGAGGAACCACCTTGCCCACGGCGTTGCGTGGCAGCTTGTCCAAGAACACGAAGTAGCGCGGCACATTGTGGCGGGCCAGCTTCTGCTTGGTGGCGGACTTAGCCTTCTCGATGAACTCGTTCTTCTCTTCCTCGGAGATGTCATCGGCGGAGCGGCCCTGCAGTACAACCCAGGCGCACAGAGCCTGCGCGAACTGCTCGTCTTCCACGCCACGAACAGCGGATTCTTCCACCTCATCAAAGGCGTTGATGACGTCTTCGGTTTCCTGCGGGTAGACGTTCTCGCCGCCGGAGACGATCATGTCGTCACCACGTCCGGAGATGAACAGCAATCCGTCCTTGTAGTAGCCGAGGTCGCCGGTGGCCACCATGCCGTCGATGATTTCCTTATCGGTGCCGGGACGGGTGTAGCCCTCGAATAGCATGTTGTTCTTCACGAAGATGCGACCGATTTCCTCATCTGGCAGCTCGTTTCCATCGTCGTCAAGAATCTTGAGCGTGGTGGCCATCGGCGGCTTGCCCGCGGTGCGCGGGTGCTTCTTCATCTCTTCCGGACGAGCGATAGATGCCCAGCTGACCTCGGTGGATCCGTAGAGGTTGTAGAGGACATCGCCGAACTTCTCAAAGGTCTGCTCCAGCACCTTCGGAGGCAGCGCCTCGCCAGAGGTGGCAATGACCTTCACGCCGGAATCGAAGTTGTCCGGGGTGACGCGCAGCAGGCGATTGAGCATCGTCGGCACGATGGCGATGGCGTAGGGGCGAGTCTTCTCGATGAGCTTCAGCGCTGCTTCCGGCTCAAACTTGCGCTGCAAAATCATGGTGTTACGCAGGGCAAGCGCGAGCTGAATCTGCGCGAAACCCCAGGTGTGGAACATTGGCGCGACCAGGAAAACCGGGCGGTGATGACGCAGCGGAATACGGCTCATGATGCTGGAAGCCGGCATGTAGGACTTTGGCTCCGGACGACGCGCACCCTTCGGCGTACCAGTGGTGCCTGAGGTCAGGATGATGGTGCGCCCCATGCGTGGGAACTTGGGGAAGTCCTGGCTGGCCGGAGCCGTGCGCAGCACCTGGTGCAGGCTGGCCCACTCTTCGCGCCGGGTGGCGTAGTTGCCGCTGTCAATCGCGTCTTGAATGTTCGACGCAGGCTTCAGCGCTGCCTCCTGCTCGCGGGTAAAGGCGCCAGTATCGCCGAATTCCCAGGCCACGATCACGGGGCACTGCTCGAAATCACTGGGGAGCAGTGGGATGAATTCCTCGTCGATGAACAGGATGTCGATCTTCTGTTCCTTGAGTACCGCGCGGGTCTGCTCGGCGGAGGCGCCGGTGTTGAATAGGACGATGTCCGTGCCCAAGCGGCCGTGGGCGCACAGCGCCATGATGAGACCGCGGTGGTTGCGGGAGAGCACGCCGATGCGCATGCGCTCGCGCACGCCGGAGCGGAACAGGGCGCGGGTCAGGTTATTTACCTGATCATGCAGCTCCTGATAGGTGATGGATCCGCCGTCATCGACGATGGCGGTGTGGAAAGGATCCCGTGCTGCGGCGATGGCCAGCAGTCCGGTGGGCAGGAAACGCCACTGCGCTACGCCCTTGCCGACCTTGCCCAGAGCCAGCGGGTTGATGGGGCCGAGCACGCCCGAGCGGAACAGTGGCAACAGTCCCTTTGCCAGCGTTCCGGTGCTACCGGCCAGTTGCTTGGGAGAAAGAGCGGGGGACTGGGGTGGATTACTCAATGGATTTCCTTGTGGCAGATGAACGGATGGTCATTAGGAATGTGAGCGACTTTGCAAGACCAACGAAAAGCTACCAAAGTAGTGTTATGGCCCTAAGTATTATTCCAGCCTAACGATGAAAAATAGTTTCCGTTAGGTAATTGGTTCAAAATGTGCAGCCCGGGGAGAATTTATAGGGGAGCTGCTGGCAATAGCGAGCAGGAGTGCGCCGAAAATGCACCGAAAATCGGGCTGTTCGCTGAAGGCGTACACTGCCTCGGTGATGCGAAGAAATGGCTATCTACCTGCGGTAACTCAAGCGCCTGGAGGGGGAAGAGGCGTCGAAAAAGAAGAACCCGCAACCCAAGGACCCAAAGCGCCTATGAGGTGTCCTGGCTTCGCACTAGGGTGGGGATCCACACCCAAAAGCAGCAGAAGAGGGAGATCACCATGTTTGAGAGGTTTACCGATCGTGCACGGCGTGTAGTTGTCCTAGCCCAGGAAGAAGCTCGCGCCTTGAACCACAACTACATCGGAACCGAGCACATCCTGCTCGGCCTCATCCAGGAAGGCGAGGGAGTCGCCGCCAAGGCCCTGGAATCAATGGGGATTTCTCTGGATGCAGTCCGCACCGAGGTCAAGGAGATCATCGGTTCTGGCGGACACCCACCAAGTGGCTACATTCCATTTACCCCACGCGCCAAGAAGGTACTGGAGCTGGCCCTGCGCGAGGCGCTGCAGCTGGGCCACAAGTACATCGGCACCGAACACATTCTGCTGGGCCTCATCCGCGAGGGTGAAGGCGTGGCAGCACAGGTGCTGGTCAAGCTGGGAGCAGACCTTTCCCGCGTGCGTCAGCAGGTCATTCAGCTGCTCAGCGGCTACGAAGGCGGCGAAGGCGAAGAGGCTCCTGACGAGCCAGCCACCGCTGGCGTGGGTTCCTCCAGCTCCGAGCCTGCATCGTCCAAGATGGGCCAGAAGTCCAACTCTTTGGTGCTGGACCAGTTCGGTCGCAACCTGACCCAGGCTGCCAAGGACGGCAAGCTGGATCCAGTGGTGGGACGCGGTACGGAGATCGAGCGCGTCATGCAGGTGCTGTCTCGCCGCACCAAGAACAACCCAGTGCTCATCGGCGAGCCCGGTGTGGGTAAGACCGCCGTAGTGGAAGGCCTCGCGCTGGACATCGTGAACGGCCGCGTTCCAGAAACTCTTAAGGACAAGCAGGTCTACTCCTTGGACTTGGGCTCTCTGGTGGCCGGTTCTCGCTACCGCGGTGACTTCGAAGAGCGCTTGAAGAAGGTGCTTAAGGAGATCAACCAGCGCGGTGACATCATCCTGTTCATCGATGAGATCCACACCTTGGTTGGCGCTGGTGCTGCAGAAGGTGCCATCGATGCAGCCTCCATCTTGAAGCCAAAGCTGGCCCGCGGTGAACTGCAGACCATCGGTGCTACCACGCTGGATGAGTACCGTAAGCACATCGAGAAGGATGCCGCGCTGGAGCGTCGTTTCCAGCCCGTTCAGGTGCCGGAGCCATCCGTGGACCTGACCGTGGAAATCCTCAAGGGCCTGCGAGATCGCTACGAGGCACACCACCGAGTGTCCATCACGGACAGCGCACTGGCGGCCGCCGCGCGCCTGGCAGATCGCTACATCAACGATCGTTTCTTGCCTGATAAGGCAGTGGACCTCATCGATGAGGCGGGCGCCCGCATGCGTATCAAGCGCATGACCGCGCCGAAGTCCATCCAGGACGTAGATGACAAGATCGCCGACGTGCGCCGCCAGAAGGAAGCCGCGATCGATGATCAGGACTTCGAGAAGGCGGCAGCATTGCGCGACGATGAGCGAAAGCTCACCGAAGAGCGAGCGGAGAAGGAAAAGGCTTGGCGCGCCGGCGAACTGGACGAAGTAGCTGAGATCGGTGAAGAGCAAATCGCTGAGGTACTCGGCAACTGGACCGGCATCCCCGTGTTCCAGCTCACCGAGGAAGAGTCCGCACGTCTGCTGCGCATGGAAGACGAGCTGCACAAGCGCATCATCGGTCAGGATGACGCGGTGAAGGCTGTTTCCCGCGCAATCCGCCGTACTCGCGCAGGTCTGAAGGATCCGAAGCGTCCGTCCGGTTCTTTCATCTTCGCCGGACCATCCGGTGTGGGTAAGACCGAGTTGTCCAAGGCGCTTGCCGAGTTCCTGTTCGGTGATGATGACTCCCTCATCCAGATTGACATGGGCGAATTCCACGACCGCTTCACGGCCTCCCGCCTGTTCGGTGCCCCTCCGGGATACGTGGGCCACGACGAAGGCGGCCAACTGACTGAGAAGGTTCGTCGCAAGCCATTCTCCGTGGTGCTGTTCGACGAGATCGAGAAGGCGCACAAGGAGATCTACAACACCTTGCTGCAGGTTCTGGAAGAGGGTCGTCTGACCGACGGACAGGGCCGCGAGGTGGACTTCAAGAACACCGTGCTGATCTTCACCTCTAACCTGGGAACCTCGGATATTTCCAAGGCCGTGGGCATGGGCTTTTCTGGTTCCGGCGAGAGCTCCGAGGACACGCAGTACGAGCGCATGAAGCTCAAGGTCAACGACGAGCTGAAGAAGCACTTCCGGCCAGAGTTCCTCAACCGTATCGATGACGTGGTGGTCTTCCACCAGCTCACCCGTGAGCAGATCGTCCAGATGGTGGACCTGCTGCTGCGCCGCGTGGTTTCCTCTCTGGCCGCCAAGGACATGGGACTCGAAGTCACCGAGAAGGCCAAGAACTTGCTGGCCAAGCGCGGGTTTGACCCAGTATTGGGCGCTCGTCCGCTGCGCCGTACCATCCAGCGGGAGATCGAGGATGTCTTGTCCGAGAAGATCCTGTTCGGCGAGCTGGGCGCAGGCGAAATTGCCACTGTGGACGTGGAGAACTGGGATGGCGAGTCCAAGGGAACGGACGCGAAGTTCGTCTTCGGCTCCAAGGTCAAGCCATTGCCTACCATCGAGTCAGAAGAAGACACTCGGGCCGAAGAGGCGCAAAAGGCAGTGGAAAACGCTGCCGATTCAGATGTGCCAGAAAGCGATGACTTTACCCCCGAAGGAAATGAAGGCGGATCCAAGGAAAACGAGGATTCGAACACTTCCTCCTAAGGAAAATGCACAGCTAGATTCGCATCGGTGATTAGTCCCCAACCGGAGATCGGATTCAGTAAGGAATCCATCGACGGGTGGGGACTTCTCGTTTCTGAGACAAAAGTGGGGAACCACCGGCTGCAAAAATGCGACTAGTTGTCCGTGAATAACCAGCAACAGACAACTAACAAAGCATTCGGCGGACTCAAACCGCTGATCCGCAGGCTCCACTTCTACGCCGGAGTGTTCATCGGGCCATTCATCCTTGTGGCAGCTCTCAGTGGTGCGGCGTACGCGGTGGCGCCAACGCTGGAAAACGTGGTGTACGGGGACATCATCAAAGTTCAGCCGTCCTCGCAGACCGTGACGCTGCAGTCCCAGATCGACAGCGCCCGGGCGGCTTACCCAGATATGGAAGTTTCCCAGGTCTGGCCTGCGACTAAGGCCGACGATTCTACTCGCGTCCTGCTGGTGGACGAGAGCCTCGGTGAAGAACGCCTGCGCAGTGTGTTCGTGAATCCCGGCGATGGCAAAGTCATTGGCGACGAGCCCAGCTACTCCGGCCTCGGAGAAATGCCCCTGCGCCGCTTCATCTCCGAGATGCACGAAAGCATGTTCCTCGGCACCCCGGGAGAGATGTACTCCGAGCTTGCGGCCTCCTGGCTGTGGTTCGTGGCCCTCGGCGGACTCGTCTTGTGGTGGAGCCGCGTGGGTGGACGAAAGATCTTCACCGGTCTGAAGAACCCCACCAAGAAGCATCAGCTAGACCTTGCACTCGACGGCGAAGAAACGCCAGAGTCCACCCACGTGGCAGCCAAGCGCCAAAGCTTGTGGAACGGACAAGGCAAGAGCCGCAACTGGCACGTCAAACTGCACGGAGTGGCCGGAACCTGGCTGCTCGTGGTGATGCTTGGCCTGTCCGCCACCGGCATCACGTGGTCCGCATTCGCCGGAGCTAACGTCAGCTCCACGGTCGATGCGATCCAGGGAGAACCGAAAAACATTGAGACCTCGCTGAATGGAGAGGAGGTGGCGTCGACCGGAGGACACAACCACGCCCAGCACGGCGGCATGTTGACGGACCACGAAGGGCAACCACTGACGGCCGAAGAGCTTTCCAGCCAGGCGCAACGGGTGCTCGATACTGCTCGGGACCAGGGGCTGACCGGCCCACAGCGCCTCTACCCACCGGAGGACAACCAACACGCCTGGCAGGCTAGCGAGCGCTGGGTGCCGTGGCGCACCACCTCTGATGCGGTGAGCGTCAATGGTGAAACCGGCGACGTGGTGGATACCCTACCGTTCTCTCAACTGCCACTGTTCAGCAAGCTGACAAGCTGGGGAATCTATCTGCACATGGGCATCATGTTTGGTCTGCCGCTGCAAATTCTGTTGTTCGTGTGCGCACTGGGAATCGCTGGGTTGGTTGTCTTTGGCTATATCGCTTGGTGGAAGCGCCGCCCGACCCGCAACGGTGTGGCAGGATTGCCTGGCCCGAACCAACCTTTGAGCGTGGTGGAATGGGTCATCGTGGGCGTATTGCTGGCCACGGTTGGCGTGTTCTTGCCGCTGTTCGGCATCAGCCTGGCGGTGATGATCGTGGTGGACCGCGTGCTGGCACGCCGGGCGGCCAAGCAAGCCTCCCCGCGTTTCACACAGAAAATGACCGTGCCCGCCGGCACGTAAGCGGAGAACACGGCCACGGTTAGCTTGACTAGCGAACTAGTTGGCGGGGATCAGCCGACCATCAAGGTCGGCTGGATCCGGAGGAGGAACCTAGCGAGCCAGGAACACCATCGATGATGGTTTCCGTATTAGCAGCCACGCTTCCGGGGGTGCTGCCTGCAGCCTCGAGGCCAGTAGGTTTCACATCCACGCCGGAGGGGATTTGATCGCACGGCGTGGTCTCGTAATTCTCGCCATTGATGACCTTCTCCATCCACACCATCGCTGGGGTCAGGTTAGTGAGCATGGGGAAAACATGGTTGGTCAGGGGAGGCCCCAGGGGGATGTTTTGTTCTTGGTAATTCACCGGAGTGCCAGCCTCACACCACATGCGGGCCATACGACGCGACTGTTCCACGGGAATACTGTCATCGTTGGTGCCATGGCCCACGTACACGGGAACTGTAGGGGCACGCTCGCCGATCAACTGGCGATCCACCAGGGACTTCAGTGGTTCATCTTGCAAGATCTCCCACAGTGCGCGGCCGTCCTTGGTCAATGTGCTGGTATCCACAAACGCGTGGTTCGCGATTGACTGCGGGATGCACTCGTCCTTTGTTTGCTCGAGCAGCAGCTTGCCCTTTTCATTGAGTAGTTCGTCCATCAGTGGCTGCAGCTGAGGTTCGGTGTTGAGGAAGCCATTGACCGTGTAACCCAGCACGCCGGTGAGTGGGGACTTATCTACCTGCTTGGCCACGGAGTGCAGGTTGGCAGGCACGCCACCGGCGTAGCCCGTGACCAGGTTGAGCTCTGGCGCATAGGTAGGTTGCAGTTCCAGTGCGGCTGCTGAAGAGCCTCCGCCCTGGGAGTAGCCAAAGGTGGTTATGGGAGTGTTGGAATCGATTCCAGGAATTTTCAGATTCTCGGCCGCACGAGCCATATCCAGGGTGGCATTGCCCTGTAACACTCGGTTCATGTATGTGTGTTGCGCGGAAGTGCCCAATCCATGCAGGTCAGTGATAGCTACGTTCCAGCCGCGAGCCAGAGCAGCAGCTACCGGAAGTGCTTCGTACTCCACGCCATAAGGCATCAGCTTGCTAGGGGCGCAGGCATCGCCTGAACCTTGAGTACCCGGAGCGATGGCCATCAGTGGACGTGGGCCCTTGCCCTTCCACGGCGAGGTGGGAGTCAGGACGGTACCGGTGATGGGGACTGTCTGTCCTTTGTCATCGGTGGACACGTATGCAACACGAGTAGCGGTGGAGCCAGTCCAGTCCACGAGGGGAACTCCGAGGGCGAAATTGGAAGGTTCTTTCTTCAGGATTTCTCCGGGCTCGCCTTCTACCGTCTCGGGAAGGGTGGAGTAAAAGTCACCCTGGTTGAGGTCAATGGATCCAGGAACTAAACCAGAGGCGCTGCCCACGGCCGAGCCCTGGCTGGAGGCCTCGACGCTGCCTTGATTGGCTTGTTCGGCGCTTTCGTAGAGAGAACCTTCTTGTGCTCCGGCAACTCCGAAGGTTGCGGACATTGAAGAAGCCGCCAGCAGTGTGGAGGCAAGCAGCGCAACGGTCCGATTGCGCGAGCGTGAATTTTTCTTGAGCGTCATGCTTGGAAACAATATTGTTTCCACCCGGAACTTATGCGGAAATGAGAACAAAACTGGAATTGTTCGGAATTTAACCCCGTTAGGGGCGATCAAGCAGAAGTTTAGACTTTGAGTTGACGTTTCACCTTGTCAGCTAGCGTGGCAATCGGAAAGTCTTAGCTTTCCCGCTTCCCTCAGCCTCCACCAAGCCGTCCACGAGCAATGAATTCAGGCATCGCTCGAGCTGAATCTTGTCCTCCCACACGAGCGCTATGTCAGCAGAAGTTACTGTGTCCACGCCTCGCACCGCAGCCATAATTTTTCCCCTGACCTGTCGGTCAGTGCCAGCAAATTTCTGAACCCTCCCTTTAGCTGCGGCATTCTCCTCCGCCGTCGGCGCAGGCTTGCCTCGCGCCACCCACTGGCACTGAGACTCCACCGGACAAGAGTCACACGCCGGGTTCGCCGCTGTGCAAACCAGCGCGCCCAACTCCATCAACGAGGCACATAAAACGTTCGCAGCCTCGCGCTGAGAGGGATCGCCCCACGGTAGGGGACTGGCTGTTTGGTGACGAGTTTGGCGTCGTGCTAATGAAGGATCTTCATCCACGTACGGCAGCAACGAGGCCATATCCCACAGATCCCGAGCTCGCACCGGGCCCTGCAAAAACTCGCCTTCGACCAATCGGCGATACACCCGACGCACGTTCGTGTCCACCACGGGAACAGCCTGCCCGAACGCGAACGCGGCCACCGCGCGAGCCGTGTAGCTGCCCACGCCAGGCAACGCCTCCAATTCGGCCACGGTCGCGGGTACCTCACCGTCATGATTTTCGACGCAAGCCTGCGCGCATTCCTGCAATCGAAGCGCGCGCCGTGGGTATCCCAGATTCGCCCATAGGCGCAGGACATCGGCCTTCGGGGCGGTAGCCAAGTCCGCCGGGGTGGGCCATTTTTGCATCCACGCCTGCCACAGTGGCTCCACGCGCTTGACGGGAGTCTGCTGGGACATGACCTCGCTGACCAAAATTCCCCACGCGGACGTGTCCGGATGCCGCCACAGAAGATCCCGTCCGTGCTCACCAAACCAGCTGTTCAGAGCGCTAGCTAAGGCAGTGGGATCAATTGCGCAATCAGTGGCGTGGGGGTTGTTCATCGTGGGCTCATTGTGCCCTACCCGCTGGAATTTTGGTAGTCGAGCGTGCAGAATTGAGGACATGACAACTGAAGCACAGGCACAGCTCACCCCACAGCAGGCATGGGACCTCATGCAGCAAGGCAATGAGCGATTTATGGCTCAACAGGCCGACCATCCCCGCCAGGACGGAGAACGACGCGGCCTTGGCGAACACGGACAAAACCCACACGCCGTGGTGCTGGCGTGCAGTGACTCGCGCGTGCCGGTGGAAATCGTCTTTGACCAGGGATTGGGCGATGTCTTCGTGATCCGCACCGCGGGTGAAATCACGGACCTGTCCGTGTTGGCCTCGCTGGAATTTGCGGTGGACTCCTTGGGCGTGCCACTGGTTGTGGTGCTTGGGCACGAAAAGTGCGGCGCGGTGGCGGCGGCAGAAACCGCGCTGGATAAGGGCGTGATGCCTAGCGGTTTCCAGCGCGTGCTGGTGGAGAAGGTTACTCCGAGCCTGCTGAGTGCGAAGGCCGAAGGTTTGAGCGGCATCGAGAACTTTGAGCGTAACCACGTCAAGGAGATCGCCAACCACATCGTGGATCGCTCCCCGGAGATTCGCGAGCGGCTGAATGACGGGCGGTGCGCGGTGGTGGGCCTGCGTTACCGTCTCTCTGACGGCAAGGCGGAGCCCTTGGTGGGATACGGCCTGGATATCGGCGCGGAGACGGTGCAGCGCTAGCGAAGAAATCACTCTTGATTTCAGTGCGGTGTTGCTCCGTGATTTGGCTGCGCCTGGCCGGTAGTATCCGCTGGTGTGAGCGAGGATAACCGAGAAAAGCAGTTGCCCAAGGAAGTGTATGTGCGCCGTCGCGTTGCTGCGTTGGCGCTGCTCGTGGTGGTTGTGCTGTTGCTGTGGTGGATCATCAGTTCGCTGGGTGGCAACGATGATGGGGAGAATGCCGCGGCCACGGACAACATGGCTTCCTCGACGACTCCCGATATGACCTCGCCAAACGAGCCGCCGAACACGAAGAAGGAAACGGAATCAGCGAAGGAATCTTCCTCGTCTGAGTCTTCGTCCGAATCCAGCTCGTCCAAGAAGTCCTGTTCTTTGGCGGACTTGAAGGTGACGGCTCAGCCGGGTGCACAGACTTTCGGTGCGGCTCAGCAGCCCAATTTCTTCGCCAAGATCTCCAACCCCACGGATGCCGAGTGTGTGATTGATGCTGATGAAGATCAGCTGAAGTTCGAGGTGTTCACCCTGCAGAGCTACCAGCGTGTGTGGGCGGATCTGGATTGTAATAGCTCGGACGTTTCCGGGGATATCACCATTCCTGCTGGTGAATCCGTGAATTATGAGTTGAAGGCGTGGTCCAAGACCACCTCTGCTCCTGAGCAGTGCGATGATCGCCAGGCGGTGCAGCCGGGCTCCTACCTGCTGTACACGCACTTGGGTGACAACGTTTCTGAGCCTGCGACGTTCAACCTGAGCTAGCTCTTCATCGCGGCCTCTAGCGCTTGGTAGAGGTTGCGAACTTCGATGATCTTTATGCTGGAGCTGTGCTTTCCGGAGCCCGCGGGGACGATGGCCGTGTGAAAGCCCAGCCTTTCGGCTTCATTGAGGCGCTGCGTTAGCTGGGGCACGCTGCGCACTTCGCCTCCGAGCCCCAGCTCGCCCACCACGACCAGCCCATGGGGAAGGGGAGTTTCCGTGGCGGTGGAGGCCAGGGCCAGTGTGGTGGCGAGGTCCGCTGCCGGTTCCACAATCTTCATGCCACCAACAGTCGCAGCGTAGACTTCCTTGCGCGTCAGGTTGTGGCCTCCTCGCCGGGCCAATACGGCCAACACCATGGACAAGCGCGATGGCTCGATTCCCGTCACGTAGCGTTTGGGGAAGTTCATCTCCACAGGGATGGCGAGGGTCTGTATTTCGCCGAGCATCGCCCGGCGTCCATCCATCGCCACGGTCACGGCCGTGCCCACCACTGATTCGGTGCGGTGATGAATGAACAGCCCGGAGGGGTCCGCCACTTCTTCGATACCGTGCCCGGTTTGTTCGAAGCAGCCCACCTCATCCGTGGCTCCGAAGCGATTCTTGATGCCGCGCAAAAACCGCAGCGAACTGTGCTTATCGCCTTCAAAGTTGAGCACCACATCCACAAGGTGCTCGATGGTGCGAGGTCCAGCCACGGTGCCTTCTTTAGTGACGTGGCCGACGATGATGACGGGAATGCCCGTGAGTTTGGCTAGCGAGGTCAGGGTGGACGTGACGGCCTTAGTGTGCGCCACGCCGCCGGCTACGCCCTCGACGTCGCTGGCGTGCATGGTCTGCAAAGAGTCCACGATCAGCAGGTCAGGTTTGACCGTATCGACGATGTCTATGGCTGCGGCCAGATCGTTTTCCGACGCCAAGAACAACCTGTCCAGCAATGCCCCCGTGCGTTCCGCACGCTGCCTTACCTGGCCCACGGATTCTTCCGCGGTGATGATCAGAGCGCTGCGTTCCATCCGGGCCCAACTGGCCGCAACCTCCAGCAGCAGCGTGGATTTTCCTACTCCGGGTTCGCCCGCTAGCAGGATCGCACTGCCGGGAACCACTCCGCCACCGAGCACGCGATCGAGCTCCTTGATTCCAGAAGAGAGGTGCTTGGCTAGCTCTGCGGAGATCTCCGTGATGGGTTGGGCGCCACTGCTGCCTGTGACGAGGCCACGGCCCTTGCGGGACGCTGCGCCGGAGCCCATCGAGTTGCGCAAGCCGGTGGTTTCGGCGAGGGTTCCCCATTCCCCGCAGGACGGGCATCGACCCATCCACTTGGACACTTGGTGTTCGCAGGAACTACATGTGAACACGGTGTGCCGAGAGTTCTTGGATGAGGTTTTTGCGGAAGGCATGCGCTCATAATAAAAGCCGCCCCGGACAAACGGGACGGCAACTCGCCTTTAATCGAACATAAACTCGAAAAAGGGGTTTAGTGAGATTCTTCGCTGTGGAATTCCTCAGGAGAAACAATCTCGTTAGCTGGGTTGCGGTAAGCCTCACCGGCGGTCGGGTGCTCTCCCACAACTGGAAGGTTGAGTTCTGCGGTGCCCTGATCGAAAGTGAACTTCGCTGGTAGGGACCCGCCGGGGTAAACGCCCTCGGTGGAGGACAGCTCAGGGGAAGCGTAAGTGGTGCATAGGTTTTGTGCACCCTTCTTGATCTCAGCTACTTCGTCAGGGGTAGCGGCTACCAAGTTGCATCCAGGCTTGATGGTCTTGTCTCCGTTGACATTCGCATCCTTGCCGTCGATAGAAATGGACTGCAGGGTTGCGGACTCGCCCAGATTTTCCAGGTTGGAAGCGGTGAACTTCAGGTAAGAGTTGCCATCCTTGCCGATCACGATGGTGGCATCCCGCAAGGAGACGTTTTCCAAGTGACCGTTGGTGCCGTTCACGGCAGCGGCCTGGTTCGAGGTTTGAGTGATCTGACCAGCTCCGCAGGCAGTCAAGGCGACTGCGGATCCGGCGGCAACCAGTGCAAGTGCGCTGCGTGCAGCAAACGACTTCTGGAACTTCACGATGAGGTCCTCCATCTGAGGCGTCAAAAAGGCTATCTCTTCTCTACAGTTAGCCTAACCCGTGACGGATCATTTTTCCTAGTCAAACCGAAGACTTTAGGGGAGAAGGCAGGGGGAAGGGGAACCCCTCAACGGCCTCAAAGTTGCTGTTGGGGTAGGATTAGCCGGTATTAAAAGGGCTTGGTATGTACAAGAAAATCCAAGCACACACTCACCCGAAGGGCAGGCTAAGACGCTGATGGAGTTCAAGGTCGGAGATACGGTGGTCTACCCCCATCACGGTGCCGCGGTCATCGAAGGTATTGAGCAGCGCGAATTCAAGGGCGACAAGGTGGACTACCTGGTCCTGCGCATCAACCAAGGCGATCTTTCTGTGCGCGTTCCCGCTGCGAATGCAGAGAAGGTGGGCGTACGTGACGTGGTGGGTGAAGAAGGCCTGCGCAAGGTCTTCTCCATGCTGCGCGAAACAGATGTGGAAGAGGCTGGCAACTGGTCTCGCCGCTACAAGGCCAACCAGGAGCGACTGACCTCCGGTGATGTGAACAAGGTTGCCGAGGTTGTTCGCGACCTATGGCGCCGAGACCAAGACCGCGGTCTGTCCGCAGGCGAAAAGCGCATGCTGGCCAAGGCACGTCAGATCCTAGTGGGAGAGCTGGCGCTGGCCGAGGGCGTGGATGACAAGAAGACCGATGCGATCCTGGAGAAGATGCAGGAAACCATCAAGCGTCATCGCGAAGCAGCCGAGGCCGCACGCGCCGCAGGCATCGACGAGGACGAGGATGCTTCCAAGGGGCCAATCGACCTCGACGAAGCGTTGGACGAAGACGACGAATAAGAAGCAGTAGCTCCCGCCGTGCCTGCCGTTTACGCACTCGTCGCCGCCGCCGGAAGTGGCAGCCGGCTGGGGTTTGACCAGCCCAAGGCTTTTGTGGAGCTGGCGGGACGCACTCTGCTGGAGCGCGCACTCGATGGTTTGGCTCGCTCTGAAGTAATTGATCACGCGCTCATCTTGGTCAGTCCAGACATGCGGGAAACTGCGGAAAAGCTCATCCAGCAGGACTTTAATCGCGCCTCGTGGGCGGGGATGGCCGTCAGCGTCACTCTCGGAGGAGGCGAGCGGATGGACTCCGTGTGGGCGGGCCTCGAAGAGCTCGCCCGGCGTGAGGTACCCGAGGACAGCCTGGTGGCCGTGCACGACGCCGCCCGCTGTATGACTCCACCCGAGATGACCGCCCGCGTAGTGGATAGTGCGCGCTACGGGGCCAAGCATCAGGCATGGTCCGGGTCTGTTCCCGTGGTTCCTGTGGTGGACACCATTAAGGTGGTTGACCAGGCCCGCGCTGGATCCGCCGATGGAGAAATCCTGCTGGAACAAACCCCAGCCCGGGATACCTTGCGCGCGGCCCAAACTCCGCAGGTATTCCGCTTAGACGACCTGCGGGAGGCAAACCTGGAGTACTTGGCAACGGTGGAAATCAGCTCGGCCCATGCGTCGAGAAACACGGGGAATCAACCACTGATGACCGCCACCGACGATGCCTCCCTGATGGAAATGGCCGGTAAGAAAGTCACTGCGGTAGACGGCGAACTGTTGGCCATGAAGATCACCACTCCGCTGGATTACCGTGTGGCCACAATGCTGCTGGCAGACCTAGAAGACACCGACAAAGGCACCACAGAAGAAGGTTAAAAAACAGACATGAGCATGCCCATCCCACGCGTAGGAATCGCCACCGATGCCCATCAGGTTGAGCCGGGAAAGCCCTGCTGGATGGCGTGCCTGCTGTTCGAGGAAGAGCACGGTTGCGAAGGGCACTCTGACGGTGACGTGGTGGCGCATGCGGTGGTGGATGCGCTGCTGAGTGCGTCTGGCTTGGGAGACCTCGGATCCTTCGTGGGTGTGGGGCAAAAGAAGTATGACAACGTCTCCGGCGCACAGCTGCTCAAAGAATGCCGTGAGCTGCTGGAATCCAAAGGTTTTCAGATTGGCAACGCGGCCGTGCAGATGGTGGGCAATCGCCCCAAAATGGGACCCCGTAGGGAAGAAGCAGAGTGCGTGATGGGCGAGATCATCGGCGCTCCCGTGCGTGTTTCCGCCACCACGACAGACCACATGGGGTTCACCGGACGCGGGGAAGGCGTGGCGGCGGTGGCCACGGCGATCGTTTTTGAGCCTGACCTACAATGAGGGCGTGACTTTGAGAATCTACGACACCGCAACCCGTACACTTCGCGACTTCCAGCCAGTCCGGCCCGGCCACGCCAGCGTGTACCTGTGTGGAGCCACGGTGCAGTCCATCCCACACATCGGGCACGTGCGCTCCGGGGTGGCGTTCGATGTGTTGCGCAATTGGCTGGAGGCCAAGGGCCTGGACGTGGCCTTCGTGCGCAACGTGACGGACATCGACGACAAGATTCTCACCAAAGCCGCGGAGAACGGTCGCCCGTGGTGGGAGTGGGCCGCTACGCACGAGCGCGCCTTCAACTGGGCGTATGACCAGCTGGGCGTGACCCCGCCGTCCATCGAGCCGCGCGCCACCGGGCATATCCCGCAGATGATCGAGTACATGCAGCGCATCATCGATAACGGTTTGGGCTATGCTTCCGAGGGCAACGTGTATGCCCGCACCGCCGCGATTAAGAACTATGGGTTCCTTTCCGGGCAGAAGATCGACGAGATGGACCAGGGTGAATCCGCTGGTCAGGGCAAGCAGGATCCGCGCGATTTCACCATGTGGAAGGCCGCCAAGTCCGGTGAGCCCGCGTGGGACACCCCGTGGGGCAGGGGACGTCCTGGCTGGCACATCGAGTGCTCCGCGATGGCAACCACCTACCTCGGTGGCGAGTTCGATATTCACTGCGGTGGCCTCGACCTGCAATTCCCGCACCACGAGAACGAGGCCGCGCAGGCCCATGCCGCAGGCGATACCTTTGCCAATTACTGGATGCACAACGGCTGGGTCACCATGTCCGGTGAGAAGATGTCCAAGTCTTTGGGCAACGTGTTGAGCATCCCCAACGTGTTGAAGCTGGTTCGCCCTGTGGAGCTGCGCTACTACCTTGGCAGCGCGCATTACCGCAGCATGCTGGAGTATTCTGAGGCTGCATTGGCCGAGGCCGCAGCGGGTTACCGTCGTATCGAAAAGTTCGTTGTGCGGGCTTCTTCGTTGATTCCCGATGCCACCCCTGACGTTGCCGTGCCCGTCGGAGAGGTTCTGCCGGAGTTCGCTGAGAAGATGGACGAGGACTTGGCTGTGCCGCAAGCGCTGGCCATCATTCACGATGCCATCCGCCGCGGCAACAAGGCGCTAGAAAAGGCCGAGGCTGGGGACGCAGAAGCCAAGGCGGATGCCATCCGCATCGCCAGCGAAGTCCGCGCCATGACCGCGGTGCTGGGCGTGGATCCACTTAGTCACACGTGGCTGGAGTCCACCTTGGCCACTCGTGGTGGTTCAGATTCCGCGATGGGCGCGCTGGACGTGCTGGTCCAGGCGGAGCTGGAGCGCCGTTCCACCGCCCGTGCCGAGAAGGACTGGGCGGTTGCCGACGAGGTGCGCGACCGCTTGGCAGCTGCCGGCGTGGAGGTCACGGACACCGCCGACGGCGCGAAGTGGTCGCTGAAGGGCTAGTCAGCCAGCGCCTTCCCGCGCTGCTCCGGCAGCGTAAACGCAGCCAGCGCGGCAACCGCGAAGGCAATACCGAATACCGCGAACAGCAAGCCCTGGCCACCGAAGCTCAGCAGCGGTGGCACCGTTAGTGGCGCGAGGATTGAGGCGATACGGCCAAATCCCGCCGCAGCTCCCGTGCCTGTGCCGCGCAGGCTGGTGGGGTAGAGTTCCGGGCCGATCGCGTACAGCGCGCCCCATGCGCCGAGGTTGAAGAAGCTCAGGAAACAACCCGCCACGATGATTTGCCACTCGGCGTCCGCCAGCCCGTATCCGGCAGCTGACAGCGCCGAGCCCACCAGGAACGTAGCCAGCGTGGCACGCCGTCCCCACCGCTCGATCAGGAATGCGCTGACCGCGTAGCCCGGGAGCTGCGCGAGGGTGATGATCAGGGTGAACGTAAAGGACTTCACCAGCGTGAACCCTTGGGCGTGCAGCAGCGAAGGGATCCAAATGAACGCCCCGTAGTAGCTGAAGTTGATGCAGAACCACACCACCCACAGCGCCGCGGTCCGCTTCGCCAGCGCCCGCCCCCAAATCCCGGTGGCTTGTTCCACGGCGTGGTCGTGAACGATCACGGTCTCTTCCATCGCGTTGATTTTCTTCGACGCCAGCGCCGGGGATTCCTCAAAGGAGCGAACCACCGCTTCCGCCTCCTCGTGCTTGCCCTGAGACTCGAGGAAGCGCACAGATTCTGGCATGCCGCGGCGGATCACCACCGAGTACAGCGCAGGGATACATCCCAGGGCCAGGGCCCAGCGCCAGCCATCGGCGGAACCGCTGACGATAAATGTGCCGATCACCGCGGCCAGGATCCACCCCAGCGCCCAGAATGCCTCGAGCAGCACCACCATGCGGCCGCGCACTGCTCGTGGGGAGAACTCCGAGATCAGGGTGGAGGCCACGGGTAGCTCCGCGCCCAAACCGAGACCCACCAGGAAACGGAACACGATGAGTACTGCGAGGCTTCCGGACAGCGCGGATGCACCGGTGGCCACTCCGTAGATGATCAGGGTGGCAGCAAAAATCTGGCGGCGGCCGAACTTATCCGCCAGCAGACCGCCCAAGGTGGCACCCAAGGCCATGCCCACGAATCCGGTGGAAGCCAACCAGCTGGTCTGAGTGGTGCTCAGCGACCACTGCACAGACAGCGCGGCCATCACGAACGAAATCAAGCCCACATCCATCGCATCCATGGCCCAACCCACACCAGAAGTGCCCAAGATCCGCGCATGTTTGCGAGTCACAGGTAAGGAATCGAGACGCTCAGTCCGAGACGGCGAGGAGTTGGCGTCGGAAGAAAAAGGGGCTTGGCCCACGGGCGAATGTGCGGGGTCGCTACCCACGCCTCCTGAAGTCATGACTTGGGATAATACCCTTATCGGGGCGTGGGCGTTAGACTTGGCGGAGCGAAAATATAAGGGAGAGTAATGGCTGGCAATTCACAGCGTAAGGGTGCCATCCGCAAAACAGAGCGGAAGGGCGCAGCCAAAGGATCCGGGGGACAGCGTCGGCGAGGCTTGGCAGGCAAGAAAGACACCCCGAAGGCAGAAGACAGGACCTACCACGCAGCGTATAAGCGCAAGAAGCAGCAACAGCGTCGCTCTTCCGGTGCGCACGACAACCGAGCGGCAATCCGTCAACGTCACGGCATGGACGAGCAGGTAGAACTGGTTGTCGGTCGCAACCCGGTGATCGAGTGCCTGCACGCGCAGGTGCCCGCGACGGCTCTGTACGTAGCAGAAGGCACCAAGAGCGATGAGCGATTGGCTGAGGCCGTGCACACCTGCGCGGACCGCGGCATCGCGGTGCTGGAAGTCTCGCGCCAAGAACTGGATCGGATGACCGGCAACGGCATGCACCAGGGTATCGGCCTGCAGGTACCTCCGTTCCAGTACGACGAGGTAGAAGACGTTATCGAACGCGTGCAGTCCACCGGCAAGCCCGGCATGATCGTGGCGCTGGACAACATCACTGACCCCCGCAACCTGGGCGCAGTGATCCGCTCCGTGGCGGCCTTCGGTGGGCACGGCGTGATCATTCCAGAGCGCCGTTCGGCATCCGTGACGGCCGTCGCATGGCGAACCTCAGCAGGAACGGCCGCGCGCCTTCCCGTGGCGAAGGCCACCAACATGGTGCGCTCGCTTAAGCAGCTGCAGCAGTCCGGCTACCAGGTCATTGGCTTGGATGCTGGTGGCGACCACACGCTGGATACCTACGATGGCACCACTCCCGTGGTGATCGTGGTGGGTTCCGAAGGCAAAGGATTGTCCCGCCTGGTACGAGAGACCTGTGACACGATCCTGAGCATCCCGATGGCCGGCAAGGTGGAATCCTTGAACGCATCGGTTGCTGCGGGTGTGGTTCTCAGCGAGTTTGCGCGCCAGCGTCGCGTGGAGACTGGCAAGTAACAGATGGCGCTGGGCTGCATTTTCGTGGCGCTGTCCTCGGTGCGTAACCGCCGCAAGAGCGCTTAGCTTGTATTCCCGGCCCGGGTTCTAGTGATGAGCCGGAGCCGGGTCATTGGGGTCTGCGTGATGGTGATCGTGGGGATCGAATTCACGCGCGCGGACCTCGTCTGCGTGTAGGCGTCGACCTTTCATTGACGCCACCGCCCGGCACGCCAGGTAGATCACGAAAGAAATACTGGTCACGAACACACTGACCGGAAGACCTGGAGCCAGCGAGGCTATGAGACCGCCGACCGCAGCCGTCACAGAAAACAGGCCGGAAAGCACCACGGCCACCACGGGATTGGCGGTGATTTTGATGGCGGCGGCACCGGGCGTGATCAGCAGGGCGATGAGCAACAGCGCGCCCACCACCTGCACTCCTTGGCTGGCCACCACGCCGATGATCGCGGCGAAAACTAGAGCTAACGTGCGCACTTTCACGCCCGATGCGGCCGCCACGATCGGATCGACTGTCGCAAACAACAGTGGCCGCCACAGCAGAGCCATCACCACTACGACCGCTACCGAAAGCAGCGCCAGACCGCCCAGTGAAGAGTTGGAAACGCCCACGATCTGCCCGGTCAGAAGGCTAAACGCTTCGGTGGAACGGCCGGGGTAGAGGTGGATAAACAGCACGGATAGTCCCATGCCAAAGCTCAGCACCACCGCGACAATGGCATCCTGCTCGCGGTTTCCCAGCGCGGTCAGCACGAGTGCTGCCAGCACCGCGCCGAGTACCGCACCCCAGCTCACGCCAAAGCCAAACAACAGTGCGGCGGAGGCGCCCATCAGTGCGAGTTCACCCGTGGAGTGGGCCATGAAGCTCATCTTGCGCATGACGATCAGCGGCGCGATGGCGCCGGAGATGATGCCCAGCAAGAGTGCCGCGAGGATGGCGTTTTGTACAAAGTCGATGCCCAACAACATCTGCGTATCAGCCCACCAGGATCCGGTGTGAAACTCGCTCATACGACCACCAGTTTTCCGTCGACGTTGAGAACCTTTACCTCGGTGCGATAGAGCGCGGAGAGAGTCTCGGAGGTCATGATTTCCTCCACCGAGCCGATAACGTGTCCGTGTGGAGTGATGTACAGGACGCGATCAGTGACATCCAAAATGGGATTGATGCCGTGCGTGACGAACACCACGGCCGTGTTATGCTCACGTCTGCGCTGGTCAAGTAGGTGAACGGTGCGTTGTTGCGCGCGCAAATCCATGGAGAGCAAAGGCTCGTCGCACAGCAGCACCCGTGGATCGTTTGCCAGAGCCTGCGCTTGGCGAATGAGCTGCTGCTGTCCGCCGGACAGTTCCCCCACGCGAAGATCAGCCAGCCCTGTGGCGCCAACTTGCTCCAGTGCCGC
Organism: Corynebacterium sp. ED61; assembly: GCF_015233855.1. Classification (NCBI taxonomy): domain Bacteria; kingdom Bacillati; phylum Actinomycetota; class Actinomycetes; order Mycobacteriales; family Corynebacteriaceae; genus Corynebacterium; species Corynebacterium sp. ED61. The sequence goes on from NZ_JADGIT010000004.1 coordinate 234,730, forward strand.
GGCCACCTGGTGAGCAGATGGCCGCCGGTTCTTCACCACTCCGTGCGCCAGCGCTAGCCCCACCAGGTCCTTGGCGCGCAGGGGAGTTTGCGGATCAAACATCCGCTGCTGGGGAATGTAGCCAACGGGCCCGTCCACCTGAACGGAACCGTGCGTCAACGAGCGGGTGCCAAGGGCGACGTTGAGCAAGGTGGACTTGCCCACGCCGTTGGAGCCGAGCACGGCGAGGAACTCGCCGGGAGCGACCCCCAAGTTGAGGTCACTCCACAGCGGCTTCACCGCTGCATCGCGAAAAGTTAAAGGCATGGTTAAACAATCTACGCCGGTGGAGAATTGGTGCTACTCGGTGGCCTTTTCCAGGTCCTTAATGAAGTGATTGACGTAGTCAAAGTAGTCATCGCCGGAGTCTGGGGTCTCGTTGATATTGACCACCGGGATGTTCTTTTCTTCTGCCGCGCGGATCAGCTCTTGAGACGCTGCGGTTTGGGATTGGGTATTGGTGACCAGGAAATCCACGTGGCCGTCGTAGATCTCTTTCTGTGCTGCAGCGATATCGGCGGCAGAGGGCTCGGATTCCTTGGCCACTGCTTCTGCGAACCCGCTGGGGGTCACGTCATGAAGAGAAGATTCGCCCAATAGGTGAGAGGCCACGGGTTCGGTGAGCATGTAGTTCCTTGCGGGCAGCTGATCCACGCGCTCGGTGAAGTCTTGGGTCTTGGAGGTGATGCTTTCTGCGTCCTCCGGAAAAGAGTCATCGAGCTTGTGCAACTCTTCTGCCAAGCCCTCGGCGAGCTCGTTGACCTTGTCCATGTCCATCCACATGTGCGGATCGTCGGCGAATGCCGCGCCGTGGTTATGGCCGGAGTGATTGGCGCCGCTGTCTTCCTCGGAACCAGAAGCAGCGTGGTTGTGCTCGTCTTCGGCGTGATCGTGGTTTCCGTGATCGTGGGTATGCGCCTCGGCAAGTGGAGCGGCGGTCACCATGGGTACGGATTCGTTGACGTTATCGGTCAGCCAGTTATCGTAGCCAGCGCCGTTAGCCGCCACGAGGTCTGCGGAGCGTATCTGCGCGATATTGCGTGCGGTGGGCTCAAACTCGTGGGGATCGTCGTTGGTGGAGGACAAAATAGAGGTCACTTCCACCTTGTCGTTGCCATCGGTCAGAGCCTTGGCTAGGTCGCCGTAGATGGACGTGGAAGCCACCACGGAGATCTTTCCGTCGTCTGCGGGGCTGTCATTGGATCCGCCTTCGGCACAGGCGGTCAGGCCCAGGGTGAGGGTGGTAGCGCCAAGGAGTGCAGCAAGTGAGCGTTTCATGATCTTGAGATTAAGTAACCTGACAACCATTGTCAATTAAGGCTGTTAAAGACAAACCTCCTCCTCGTGGGCACGTTGTCCGGCCACGCCATAGACTAGAGACCATGAATCGATCCGCCCGCCGAGGCACCCTCGCCTCCATCGCTGCTGAGCTGGGCGTTTCTCGAACCACCGTCTCCAATGCGTACAACAAGCCGGATCAGCTATCTGAAGAGCTGCGGGAGAAAATCCTCAACACCGCCACGCGCTTGGGATACCCCGGTCCAGATCCCACGGCGCGTTCGCTGCGCACCCGGCACGCGGGAGCCATTGGCGTTCTCCTCACTGAGGAGCTCACCTACGCATTCGAGGATCAAGCCTCTCTGGAGTTCATGGCCGGAGTCTCCGAGTCCTGCAGCAAAATGAACGCCTCTATGCTGCTCATCCCGGCCGGCGTGGATCCCGAAACCTCTGCGAATCGCGCCGCAGAGCTGATCAACCAGGCCAGCGTAGATGGGTTCATCGTGTATTCGGTGGCGCAGGATGATCCTTTCCTCGAGGCCGTTGTTCGACGCAACATCCCCACCGTCATCTGCGATCAGCCCGCCGATGCTCATCGCATCCACTACGTGGGCATCGACGATGGCCAAGCGATCCAGCCCGTGGTGCAGCGGCTAGTGGATGCTGGACACCGCAAGATCGGCATGCTGTGCATCCGCTTAGATAGAACCCCCAACAACGGCCCGGTATCCGCAGAACGGCTGCGCACCGCAAAGATGCACGTGCAGCGCTCCCGCATCGAAGGAGCTCTCGCCGTGCTGGCAGAGGCCGGGATCTCGCAGGACAATGTGCCCATCGTGGAGCGGCACATCAATGATCAGGACAATTCCCGTAGCGCGGCCGAGGAGCTCCTCGATGCACATCCAGAGCTCACGGCAGTGATATGCACCGTGGACTCCATGGCGCTGGCCGTAGCCGACGTGGTGGAAGGCCGCGGCGGCATGATCCCGCGGGATCTGTCCGTGACCGGATTCGATGGCATTCCGCAGGCAGTCAACCGGGGCATCGTCACCGTCCGTCAGCCGTCCAAGGATAAGGGGCGGTCCAGCGGGGAAATGTTGGCGTCGAACATTGAACAAACACACAACGAACACACCGGGCGCATCAAGAAACGGGGGGCGGGCACGGGGGCCACGAGGATCCTGCTGGAGACGTCCGTGATGGACGGAGAATCGATCGGTGCACCACGAACAGGGGCTACCGAGTAGCTTCGCGCCAATCTAGCCGCGAGCGGCGCGGGCCTGCGCCAGCTGTTGCAGGAAATCGCGGACGGCCTCTGGATCTGGCAGTCGGCGGGTAGCTGCGGACTCGCCCTCGCCGACCTTGATGCCGATGTCCTGGCCAGGGCGCAGGATGTTCATCACGGTCTCGTCGGTGGTGTCATCACCAGCGAAAACCACTGCATCGATGCCTGGGTTTGCCTGCGCCACAAACTCGGAGACGTAGCCGCCCTTCGTTGCAGAGACCACCGATACCTCCACGATGTCCTTGCCCACCGTGACCTTCGCCCCCTCACAATCCAGGGCGAAATCCTGATACTCCTGCGCCGCAGTCACCGCCACAAAGCGATCCTTGGCCCCGCGAGTGTGCAGACCGACAGCAACCGGCTTGCGCTCCACCCACATGCCCGGATCCCGCTGCGCCTGCTGCTCAGCGAACAACGCCAACTGGCTGAGCAGCTCCCGCTGCGGATCGCTGAGCTTGACCAAAGGTTTATCCGCAGGTTCAGCGCCGTGGCTGCCCACCATGCGGATGATGCCATCGCCACCCCGGGCAGCCTGCGCGCTCCTGCTTGCATCCAGCTCCGTGACAGCGGAAAGCAACTCGATGTTTCGCCCCGAAATGACCATCACCGACGTACCCGGCAAACCAGCCAGGGTATGCAACGCATCCATCGCGCCGGGCACCGCACGGCAGTTAAACGGGTCCACAGAAAAAGGTGACAAGGTGCCATCGAAATCCATGGCGACCAGCAACTCTGGAACCTCGGCGAGATAAGAAACGTCAGCAGCAGATAGCACAGTCACGTGCTCCTTCACAGATGAAAATGGTGTGGTGAGGCAACAGCGCGGTGAACTTTACGCGCCGCTGATGAATTCTACGGAACCGGTGGCCTGCCACTGCGGTGAATCAGGATCCACGCGCTGCAACCGCAGGGAAGTGTCCGAGGGGCGAGACACGTGTAGGGTGCCATCGCGCAGAACCGAGCTGAGGCGATCCGCCACGTCCTCGTCACCCGGCACGCACCGAGCATCGCCGAACTCTTCGGAGTGCACCTCACCAATGGACATCTCGGAGGCGTCCTCGTTCCACTGCAGGTCCCCGCTCAGCGAAATGCAGCCGCTTGCCCCCGTGAAGGAATCTTCACCGAAAACTAGGAAAGAACGGCCCTGCAAAGATTCGGCGAGTTGGTGCGGCCGGTTGCTTGCGTCGAACACAGAGGTGACTTGCCACTGCGTGGAACCCAACGGTGCCTCGTCAGTGCCGCAGGCAGAAAGACCCAATGCACTCACGGCGAGCAAGCCCACTGCGCTCGCTCCGCGAAACCTCCGGGTACCCAGGACTGTCACTGACGTGCCTCCTTTAACTGGTGCAGGAAGGTATTGGCCCAATGGTTCACGTCATTGACCTCCACGTGCTCCCACATGGCCTTCATGCGCTCGCGGCGAGTCTCATTGGGCTCCTCCATCGCGCGGACAATCGCATCGCAAATGGACTGATTATCGTGAGGATTACACAGATAGGCCTGTGTGAGCTGCGTGGCCGCACCCGTGAACTCGCTGAGCACCAGCGCGCCGCTACCATCCGCATGGCTGGCCACGTACTCCTTGGCCACCAAGTTCATTCCGTCCTTGATGGCGGTGACCAGCATGATATCCGTGGCGGCATACAAACCCACGATCTGCGCAAACGGTAGGCCGTGGTGGATGTAGTGCACCAGCGGACGGCCCAGCTGGCCGTAGTTTCCGTTGATGCGGGAGACCACCTTCTCCACCTCTTCGCGCGCCTTGCGGTAGTCATCCAGACGCTCGCGAGAAGGGGTAGCCACCTGCACCATCACGATGTCTTCCGGATCCAGCTGGCCGGAATCCAGCAGGGATTCCACGGCCAGCAATCGGTGCAGGATGCCCTTGGTGTAGTCCAAACGATCCACGCCAGTCAGCAGGTACTTCGGCGAGCCCAGTTGAGCGCGTAGCTGGGTGGTCGCAGCCAACGTCTCTGCGGCCATGGACTGCTGCTGAACCTGTGCGGAATCGATGGAGATGGGGAATACCCCGATCTTCGCGGTGCGGCCATCCTCGAGGGCGACTCGCCCCACGATGCAGCCATCCTCCGGCATCCGCGCGCCGTGGAAGAACTCAGCGGCATCGGCATCGTCGTCGGTGGAGACCTCGTGGCCGAGCGCGCGCAGCGTATCGAGGAAGTTGCGTGCGCTGTCCTGCGTATGGAAACCGATGACATCCGCGCCCAGCGTGCCCTTGAGTAGCTCGTCGCGCCACGGCAGTTGGCGGAAAAGCTCCGGGTTGGGGAAAGGAATGTGCAGGAAGAAGCCCACGCACACATCGGAACGCTGGTCGCGGAGCAGCTGCGGAACCAAGTGCAGCTGGTAGTCCTGCACCCACACCGTGGCATCTTGGGCAGCGGTGCGCGCGGCTTGGTCGGCGAAGCGCTGGTTGACCTCTTGGTAGCACTCCCACCAGTCACGATCGAAGCGGGGCGGGACGATCAGGTCGTGGTACAGCGGCCAGAGTGTGGCGTTAGAAAAGCCCTCGTAGTACTGCTCAAAATCTTTAGCGGTGAGGTTGACGGGGATGGCGCGCAGACCGCCTGCCTCTTCCACCGTGGGCATGTCCGAATCTTCCACGCGGTCGGTGGTGCCGGGCCAGCCGATCCACGCGCCGTCGTTGGCTCGCAGCACCGGGCGTAGCGCGGTGACCAGCCCTCCGGGCGACGGCGTCCAGGACTGTTCTCCGGTCTTAAGATCTTTCGCGCGATCCACCGCCAACCGGTTGGCCACCACAACAAAATCGGCAGCGCCGGGTGCGGACGCGTGGTCAGTGGATTCTGGCTGATCAGTCACGGTGCAGCGCGTGCCTATCTGCGGCTTACTTCGCCGCCTTCTTGGTGGTTTTCTTAGCGGTGGACTTCTTCGCGGTGACCTTTTTAGTTGCCTTCTTCGCCGTCTTCTTGGCAGCCTTTTTCGCTGCCTTCTTGGTGGTCTTGCGGGTGGTCTTCTTGGCCTCTTCCTCTTCGGCGGCCAAGTCCGCGACGACCTTGCGGTGGATTAGACCTTCTGGCTCCACACCCAGCATGGACATGAGGGTGACAGCATCGAGGAAGTCTTCCGAGTACGTGGCGACGATTCGCTGAGCGGCCTCTGCAGTCTCCGCCTCCACCGCGTGCAGTGATTCGGTGTTGGCGGTGCGGTTATCGGTGACCTTCGGCGGCACGTGTCATCCCCTTGTTTCTGTGGTTCTACTTGCTGGTCTTGCTAACCATCCTACTCTAGCGGGTCGGCGTTCTTTTTTCCGCCGACGCCATACTCTGCCCCTTCCGCTTCGGAGTCCTCATCTGCCGAGTCCTCCAATAGTGGAGCTTCACGTTCGGCGACCTGGGCGTCCAGCTGCCACAGTGACTGCGAGCCCTTTTCCTGGCGCTTACGCCAGTGCAGTGGTTGGCGCACGCGGCCAGATTTGGTCATGCGTGGAGTAATGGCGATCTCGCGCATCCGAGGCAGATTAGGGCGACGGATACGGCGCGCCGTCCACTCACCCAGAACTACACCGGCGGCCAATGCCGTGGCGGTTGCCAGCGCGATGGCGAGGTTGGAGATACCAACCACGAACTGATCATTGAGGATCGAGCTCATGCCGCGGTAGAGAGCCAGACCGGGGAGGAACGGGGTGATGCCCGCGGCGGCGGTGATTTGCGGCGGAATCATGAAACGACGGGACAACACACCACCGGCAAAGCCCACGCTAATCGCCGCGATTCCACCGGCGGCAACGCTGGTGAGTTCCCAACTGTCGATGAACAGGTAGTAGAAAAAGCTGGCGATCAGTGCAGCGGCTGAGGCGACGATTGTGGCTTGACGCTCGGTAAAACACGCCACACAGAAAAACGCCGTGGCCGCGGCACCGGCGAGGATCTGAACGGTGGTGGTGCCGAAAGCGCCGACAGTTTGCGAAGTATCCAGTGGTGGAAGGGAGAAACCGAAGGCCGTGGACACTTGGATACCGGAACCGATACCGGCGATAATGCCTCCCGTATGCAGCAAAGTTTCAAAGAACCTGGCGGAAGACGTCACGGGGGCACCGGTCACGCCGTCTTGCAGGGCCTGAACCAGAGTCAAACCTGCCAGCAAGGCAACGATGCAGGAGGCGACCACCAGCGAAGGCGGCAAGTACACGCCAATTTGGTCCGCAAGGCGATAGGCCACGCCAGCAGGAATCACCGCGATGAAGCCACCGATGAAGTTCTGGAAGAACACCGGCAGAGACTTCGACGCCAGCCATGCGTTGACGAACACCGTGAAAATGGTGGTGAACGTGGCCACGACAGCTACGGCCCATCCACCGCCCAGCAACAGTGCAACAGCACCAGCGAAGAATCCCCACGCGCCCAAGGCGTAACGGTTGCGGTAGGGAAGCGGGGAGACCTCGATCTCGAAGAGAATCTTTTGCGCTTCTTCCAACTGCACACCACCGCGAACGATGGAACGGACGAGCCGATCCACCTCGGTAAGCCGAGAGAAGTCCGTGGTTAGGCTGTGCACCACGCGGAACGTGGACGCGGGATTCTTGGACTGGTCATAGTAGGCGTAGATCGTGATGGTGTTCAGCGTGATGTCCACGTGAACGTAGTGCAGACCGTACGCGGCGGTAATGCCCTTGATCTGGGCTTTGGCATCCGAATTGCCAGTGCCCGCCGCCAATAGCAGGTCGCCAATGCGGGCGGCCAAGTCCATCACCGCGTGAATCTTGGCGGTATCGGTGAAATCGATAGGGGCCAAGGGAGAAGGGGGCGGCGCCATGCGTATGGCGTCGATCGTCGCCCTATTACCGGAGAACATGAGGTCCGCACCCTTGCGGACTACATCCTTGATCTTGATAACCACGCCCTTACCGTACATGTTGGACGAGACACGAGAATAGGGGGCGGGCGAATTGGTGGAAGCCCCGCACACACTGCTAATCTTTGGACTGCCTAAGCACGTTAAAAGTGCACGGGTGACGCTGGAGTGGCGCAATTGGCAGCGCAACGCACTTGTAATGCGTAGGTTGCGAGTTCGAGTCTCGTCTCCAGCTCAAAAGCTCCAGGTAGAACATAGTTTCTGCCTGGGGTTCTTGTGTGTTTATCTGAGGCTAGTTGTTTCAGCTCAGTGCTTCGCGAAGTCGTAGAGCATCACGTGGCACGTCTCGTCGTCGTTGAGCCCGCGATCCTCAAAGCCCAGCTTCTCGTACACGTGGAACGCGCGATCATTGCCCAAGTCCACCGCGAGGCTCACACCGGGCTTGCCCTTATCTCGAGCCACTTCCACGGCCGCCATCAGCAGCTTTCCGCCGAGACCGCCGCCAGTCTTGCCCTTGGCTAGCGCAATGGCCAGTTCGGGGATGTCTGCAGAGACAAAGCCGGCGGCATGCTCATCGTCGGTCTTGTTGAGTAGCCAGGACGCGCCGATTGGCTCGCCGTTTTCCTCTAGGATGACGCCTCCTTGATTCTCGTCCCAGGCGTCGACATAAAGAACAACGTCCTGCGCAAACGAGTCCGAGACATCCTTGTCCTCACCCCACGTGTCCGCCTCGCGGAACATCTCCAACAAAAAACCTCGATCTGCTTCCCGCGCAGGGCGGAAGGAGATCGAGGAGGGGAGCTTGGAAGTGTTGTGGCTGGTAGTCATGAAATCCAGACTAACAGCCGCCCACTAAAGCCCGGGGTGGCAGAAGAAACTACCAGATGAAAACGCGGTCGCCTGGGTTCAGGTTGTTGAAGTAGAACTCGGCGTCAGCGCGGTTCATGCGCACGCAGCCAGCGGACTGAGTGTTGGTGGTTCCCTGGTGGAACGCGTGGCCACGGTTGGTGAAGTAGGTGGCGAAAGGCATTGGCGCGTTGTTGAACTCGCGGGAGACCTCATCGCGCACCTTGTACTGCACGGTGAAGTTGCCACGAGGGGTTTCCTGACCCGGCTTGCCATGGGACATGGTCACCGGACCGTAGGTGATCTTGCCGTTGTTCTGCAGCCAGGTGCGGTTGTTGGCCAAGTCCACACATGCACGAGCGGACGGAGGGCAAGGGTTGTTCGCCCGAGCGCGGGCAGCAGCTGCGGCGGCCGCACGAGCAGCATCGGCCTTCTGCTGTGCGGCAATGCGTGCATCCTCGCGCTTCTGCAGCGCACCGGGGGCCACGAAGTTCGTGGTGTCATCGATGCCCTGCTGCACAGGAACGCGAGCTTCATCGGGGAGGTTGTTAGTATCGCGGATTGCTCCGTCACGCACACCAAGCACGCCGTCGTTGAAGTTCTCGCGAGCCTGGTTCAGCTCCTGCGGAGACGTTCCGGGGATGGTGGGAAGTGCGGGCTGTGCGGAAGCAACTCCACTGCCGAGGCTGGAAGCTGCGAGGAAGGCGATGCCGAAAGAGGCTGCACGTCGACCGGTACGGCTAGGACGACGGTGGGTGCCGATGTAATTGCTCATGCGAATACTGTATGCCTGCTGGTTAAACAGTGCGAATTCTTTAGGAGAGACGCGCATGAAGTTTATCAAAACGTTATGAAAACTATCCGGTCCATCTCTCACAGGAAACGTACAGTGACCATTCAGACAAACCGGACTGGGGTGAGTCACAATGACATCATGACAACGCCCAATACTCAGCCAGTCAAGGTGCTCGTCGTTGACGACGAAGCCAATATTTCAGACCTCATCAAGGTCAGCCTCAAGTTCCAAGGCTTCGACGTCGAGACCGCAGACAACGGGGCAGATGCCCTCGAGCTGGCCAAGGCGTACCAGCCAGATGCATTCATTCTGGACGTCATGATGCCGGGCATGGACGGGTTCACCCTCCTCAGCAAGCTTCGTGCCCAAGGCCACGAGGCTCCCGTGCTCTTCCTTACGGCCAAGGATGGCGTGGAAGATCGCATCCACGGACTGACCATCGGTGCGGATGACTACGTCACCAAGCCCTTCTCCCTCGAAGAGGTCATCACCCGCCTGCGCGTCATCCTGCGCCGCGTGACTCCCGAGGAAGAAGTGGAGTCCAGCGTCATCACCTACGAGGATCTCTCCCTCGATGACGACATGCACGAAGTCACCAAGGCCGGCGAGATCATCGATCTTTCCCCCACCGAGTTCAAGCTGCTGCGCTATCTGATGGTGAACGCGGAGGTTGTGCTCAGCAAGTCCAAGATCCTCGATCACGTGTGGAACTACGATTTCGGTGGAGACGGCAACGTCGTAGAGAGCTATGTTTCCTATCTTCGACGCAAGATCGATACGGACGAGCCTCGCCTCATCCACACTGTCCGAGGCGTGGGCTACGTGCTGCGTAAGCCCCGGGCTTAAGCCAGGAATCACTCGGACATAATTCACTGTGTTTTCTCCTAACCCTGAACAGGAACGTCCCGATACGCAGGAGCGTCCTAAGAGAAAGTTCTCGCGGCACATCCTGAGCCGCATGCCATTGCGCGTGTCGCTGGTGATGGTGATTGGACTGCTGACAGCGCTCGGCCTCACTGTCTTTGGCGTGGCTGTGACAACCACCCTGCAAAACGTGATGGTGCAGCAGATTGATGATCAGCTGACTAATGCGACCAACACGTGGGCGCACCAGACCATCGATTCCGGGACGCAACAGCCACAACAGCAGACGTCCGTCCCCGGCGACGACGGTCCCAAGCGGCCTCCCAGTGAGTTCTACGTACGGGTGGTAGACGGCGATTACTCGGTGGAATCCTTTAACTCTGTATTGGATTCCCTTCCAGAGGTCTCCTCGCTGACACAGCCCGGGCAACCGAGAACCGTTCCGGCGCGGGCAGGATCAGCGGATTTGTCATCGTGGCGGGCGGCCAGCGTGCAAAACTCAGACGGTACCGTAACTATCGTGGCGCTCCCACTGGCAGATGTGGAGCACACCGTGGCGCGGCTCGTGTTCTTCCAGCTGATGCTGGGAATCGCTCTGCTGGCAGGCGTCATGGCGCTGAGCATGTACATCGTGCGACGCGCGCTCAAGCCGTTGAATGAAGTGGAATACACGGCGTCATTGATCTCCCGCGGGCAGCTGGGGCAGCGCGTTCCTGAGGGTTCGCCACGCACGGAAGTGGGCAGGCTCTCTGAAGCGCTGAACCGCATGTTGCAGCAGATTCAAGGAGCATTTGTGACAGTGGCGGCGTCGGAAAGACAAGCCCGCAAATCTGAGGCCTCCATGCGCCGATTCATCGGGGACGCCTCCCACGAACTGCGCACCCCACTGACCTCCGTGCGAGGATACGCTGAGCTCTACACCTCCGGCGCGACCGACGATGCGGGCATGGTGGTGGGCAAGATTTCCGAAGAAGCCGGCCGCATGAGCCTGCTGGTGGAAGACTTGCTGGCGCTGGTGCGCATGGACGAGAGCAGGCCGATGCGCAGTGATCGCGTGGACATGCTCGAGGTGGCGTTGGAAACCGCAGAGTCTACGCGCGCAGCCTTCCCCGGCAGGGTGGTGAACGTGCGCAACCAATCGGGAAGTGTGCCGGTGGTGGTCGGTGATTCCGCTCGCTTGCACCAAGTACTCAGCAACCTGCTGACCAACTCCATGCGCCACGCGGGAGAGGAAGCAGAGACCACCGTGGTGCTGCGGACCGATACAGACGTGGCACCAAACAGCTTGATCGTGGAGGTCAGCGACAACGGGCGCGGAATCCCGGAAAAGGATCTGCCACACCTGTTTGATCGTTTCTACCGGCCAGATGTCTCGCGCTCCCGCGCCTCCGGCGGCTCGGGGCTGGGTCTGTCCATCGTAAAGGGCCTGGTGGAACAGCATGGTGGCAGCATCACGGTGCATTCCACCGAAGGCAAAGGAACGAGCTTCCGCATCTTGTTGCCACGAGTGTCTGAAGATTCTCTCGAATCAGGTCAGTGATCATCGGCCGAGGGCAGCGGGGAAACCGGCAGCTAGCAGCCAGCAGCTAGCTGTCTTCGGTCCAGTCCAGGTCATGCTCTAACCCATCCAGCAGCGTCTCTTGGACTAAAGCCTGTACGTGGGGGTTGCTGGGCAGTTCCTCGTGCCGGCACCTCTGAATGCCGGAATCCTGCAGGTAGGCGTTTTTCACTCGGGGAGAGCCATCCGAGCGTGTTCCCTCGCCCTCCAAAAAGGCCTGATCGGGCGGGACCACGGTGGAATCATTCAGCGTGGCAAAGCAGGTGTAAATAATGTCCGGTCGTGTATCCGGACTGGCGGCCAGCGTCTCCAGCAGTGCGGAACCCATCACCTGTTGCATGCCCGCGGGGCCGAAGATGCGACGAACCATGGCGGTGGCCATGCGCTGTGTGGTCTCACTGGTGAGCAGGCCGCCGAGCATGCCCAGCAGGGACGTGCCATGGTGTGGCGCGCCCAAAGTGATGAGGTGATGGACGTAATCCTCACCTTCCATCTCATTAATCCAGTAGCGCGCCAGCAGCCCACCCTGAGAGTGGCCCACGATGTCCACCTGGGGTGCTCCAGTGGCGGCGATGACTTGCTCGATATACGCGCCCACATCGGCTGCTGACGTGGGAATATCTTGCGTTCCGTGTACTCCGTAATCGGGGCAGAACACCACAAAGTCATCGGCCCGCAAGCGCAGCACTAAGTTCTGCCACACGTTCTTTGAACTGATGGTGCCGTGGATCAAGATGACCGGATATGGGCGGTGCAGGGGAGGGCGGGCCTGCCACAAGTCGTCCGCGTAGCCGTGGGATACTTGCCGGGCGCCCAGTGGGGCATCCGCAGGCTCCCTGCGGAGTTGGGGTGAATTGCTGCGGTTGATGCCTAAGTTGCCGGGAATATCCCAGATGAACTTGCCGGTGGAAGCCATGCCGCTGCCCAAGCGGGAGAACAGCCCACGGGAAGCAGCTTCTGAATCTGCTTCCCCTTCCCGCAACACTAGGGCATCGTCGCCGCCGAGGTGCTCGGCCATTTCGCGTTCGTCGACGCTGCCGTCCAGTTCGCCTTCGATCTCGCCGTCGAGATCGTCATCCGGGTCATCGAAGGGGGAATTGTTGCCGATATCCTCGGCATGCAGCCATTCGTCATCGTCGGCTGCGTCCTCGATGTCGGCGGTATCGAGGTCAGCAGGATCGACTTGAGCAGGATCGACGTCGGATACGTCCGAATCCTTCGGCTGGTGACGCGATCCAGGGCGTGGTGAGTCAGTCACAAAACAATCTTCGGTTTAAGAAAGAGTGGCCCGGAGCTTCTCGGCAGCCTCGTCCATCGCGGCATCGTCGGTCTCGTCCGGTTTCATGGCGTTGGCCAAGCTGTATCCGGACATGTCGTTGGCGGGGAAAATGTGGATGTGCGTGTGGGGCACATCGAATCCGGCGATGAGGTAGCCGGCGCGTTCGGAGCCAAACACATCGATCACTGCCGCGCCGACCTTTTGCGCAACCGAGTTACAGTGCGCCCAGGTCTCTGCGTCCAGATCCGTCCATTTGTCCACTTCTTGGATCGGTACCACCAAGGTGTGTCCGTAGGCCACGGGCTCGATGGTGAGAAACGCAGCGACCTTGTCATCGCGGTAGACAAAACGTCCGGGGAGTTCGCCGTTGATGATTTTGGTAAATACGCTCGTCATGCTCACCCATGCTAGCTACATTGCGCTGACGTGGCCGGTGAAAGCGGTGACGCTACACTGTTATTCATGCGCATACTTGTGATCGGAAACGGTGCCCGCGAGCACGCTTTGGCTTACTCCTTGTCCCGCGATCCCCAGGTGACGGAGGTTCACGTTAGCCCTGGTAATGCGGGCATGAGTGCAGTTGCCACGCTGCATCCGCAGAGCGATCCGGTAGATTTGGCCAAGGATATTCAGGCCGATCTGGTGGTGATTGGTCCGGAGATTCCTTTGGTCGCCGGAGTTGCTGATGAGCTGCGCGCCGCGGGCTTCGCCGTGTTTGGTCCGTCCGCACAGGCCGCCCAGATCGAGGGCTCGAAGAAGTTTGCGAAGGACGTTATGGAGCGCGCCGGGGTCAAGACCGCACGCGCGTTGCCGGTTTCCATGGGCGCTTCTGATTCAGAGATCGACGCCGCCCTAGAGCAGTTTGGGCCTCATTATGTGGTCAAGGACGATGGTCTAGCCGGAGGTAAGGGCGTAGTAGTGACCGACGATTACTCCCAAGCCCGCGAGCACATCGCGGCTGTCCACGAAGGCGGAAACCCCGTGCTGCTGGAGAGCTTCCTCGATGGCCCAGAGGTCAGCCTGTTCTGCTTGGTCGATGGCGAAACCGTGGTTCCGCTGCTGCCCGCCCAGGATCACAAGCGCGTGGGTAATGACGATCAAGGTCCCAACACCGGCGGCATGGGTGCCTACACCCCACTGCCTTGGCTGCCGGAGGACGGCACGCAGCGCATCGTCGATGAAGTTGTACGCCCGGTGGCTAAGCAGATGGTGGAAGACGGCGTGCCGTTCAACGGTCTGCTGTACGCCGGACTGGCCTGGGGCGAGCAGGGCATTTCCGTGGTGGAGTTCAACTGTCGCTTTGGCGATCCAGAGACCCAGGCTGTACTGGAACTACTGGAGACCCCACTGGGTGGTGTGCTTAACGCGGTGGCCACCGGAACCCTGGCCGAGCTGGAGCCGCTGCAGTGGAAGGACGGCTACGCACTGACCGTGGTGCTGGCTGCTGAGGGTTACCCCGAATCGCCCATCACCGGCACCCCGATCACGGGAGCAGATCCGGGCAGCGAGTCCCGTGGCGTGAGAGCGGCGGGAGTCAAGGCAGCTGAGGACGGTTCTGGCCTGGTCAGCGCTGGCGGTCGCGTGGTCAACGTGGTGGCCACTGGCGCTACCCTTGAGCAGGCTCGCGAGGCCGCGTATGACGAGCTGAAGAACATCACCTTGCCCGGTGGACACTTCCGCACGGACATCGCTTTGCCTGCAGTTAGGGGTGCGATCAGCGTCGATGCCTGAGGGCCATCTCATCCATCGCCTGGCCCGCGAACTCAATCGTGAGTTCCAAGGCCAGGTTCTGCGCGTCACCTCTCCGCAGGGACGGTTCGCCCGCGAAGCTGCGGCGCTCAACGGTTCCCGCCTGACGCGAGCCGAAGCCTGGGGAAAGCACCTATTCCTGGACTTTGACGTGCCGGACTTCTCTGCAGGAGCGCAGCCCGGAGCACGCGCAGCTGAGCACATTGTGCACATCCATTTAGGGCTCATTGGCACCTTCCACATCGAGCCCTATCAAACGGGGCCGCCCGTAGGCCAGGTACGCCTCCACGTGCACCGCATCGACGCCGAAGGCGGCGAGGATATGTGCACGTGGGGCAACGTTTTCGCCGCAAACCTGCGCGGGCCGCAATGGTGCCGGCTCATCACCGACGAAGAAAAAGACATCGCGGTGGCCGAGCTGGGCGCGGATCCGTTGCGAAGCGACCAAGCCAATGAACAGACCCTGGCCGAGGTCATGGACAAAGTCTCGCGCACTCGCCGGACCATCGGCTCGCTCTTGATGGACCAAAAGTTCTACGCCGGGGTGGGCAACATCTATCGCGCGGAAGTGCTCTTTCGGCTAGGCATTTCGCCGGAGCGGGAGGGCGCGGAGTTGGCGTCGGAAGAAAACAAGGCCATTTGGGCAGACCTGGTCACGCTCATGAAAGACGGCGAGGCCGCAGGGCGCATCGATACTGTGCGCGAGGAACACACCCCAGAGGCGATGGGGCGGCAACCGCGCAAAGACGACCACGGGGGAGAGGTCTACGTCTACAGACGCGCAGGTCAACCGTGTTATATCTGCGGAACGGAGGTCGCGGAACGGGTAGTGGAAGGCCGGAATCTGTTCTGGTGCCCGACCTGCCAGAGCTAACCGGTCGCCCGCACGCAGACGGGTAACGAGACGCGCCTGCTTTGTGGGATAATGGCCAACGTGCAGCCTAAGAAGAAGATTTCCAACGTCCTTGCCAACCGCTACGCCTCCCCGGAAATGACCAGCATTTGGTCTCCCGAGGACAAGATCATCATGGAGCGCGAGCTCTGGATCTCCGTGATGAAGGCGCAAAAGGGACTCGGCGTGGACGTGCCAGCCGAGGCGATTACCGCCTACGAAAACGTGCTGGATCAGGTGGATCTGGAATCCATCGCCGAGCGGGAAAAGGTCACCCGCCACGATGTGAAGGCACGCATCGAGGAATTCAACGCGCTGGCTGGTCAGGAACACATCCACAAAGGCATGACCTCCCGCGACCTCACGGAAAACGTGGAGCAGTTGCAGGTTTACCGTTCCCTGGAACTGGCCCGCGATAAGGGCATTGCGGTGCTCAATCGCATCGGTAAGCGCGCCGGGCAGTACCAGTCACTGGTGATGGCAGGCCGTTCCCACAACGTTGCAGCGCAGGCCACCACACTGGGCAAGCGTTTCGCCTCTGCGGCGGATGAGCTGATGCTGGGGCTCAACCGCATCCAGGACCTGCTGGATCGCTACCCGTTGCGTGGCATCAAGGGACCCATGGGTACCGCGCAGGACATGCTGGATCTAGTGGATGGCAACGAGGACAAGCTCGCCGGGCTCGAGCGTTCCATCGCGGACAATCTGGGATTCCGCCGCGTGTTTGATTCGGTGGGGCAGGTTTATCCTCGTTCTCTCGATTTCGACGCCATCTCCGCGCTGGTGGAACTTGGTGCCGCGATGAGCTCGCTATCCATGACCATCCGCTTGATGGCAGGCAACGAGACGGTCACCGAGGGATTCAAGGAAGGCCAGGTTGGCTCTTCCGCTATGCCGCACAAGATGAACGCCCGCTCCTGTGAGCGCGTGGGCGGCATGCAGGTGCTGCTGCGCGGCTATCTGACCATGACCGCAGATCTGGCTGGAGCGCAGTGGAACGAAGGCGACGTGTTCTGTTCTGTGGTTCGCCGCGTGGTGCTGCCGGATGCGTTCTACACCTTCGACGGAATGTGCGAGACCTTCCTGACCGTGCTGGATGAGTTCGGCGCCTTCCCTGCGATGATCGAACGCGAGCTGGACCGTTACCTGCCGTTCCTGGCCACCACCCGCATTCTCATGGCCGCGGTGCGCGCAGGTGTGGGACGCGAGACCGCTCATGAGGTCATCAAGGATCACGCCGTGGGCGTGGCTTTGAACATGCGCGAAAATGGCGGAGACCAAGACCTGCTGGATCGGTTGGCAGCGGATGATCGCCTGCCGATGACCAAGGGAGACCTGGAAAACGCACTGTCTGACCGCCATGCCTTCATCGGCGCCGCAGAAACCCAGGTGGATCAGGTACTGCGCCGGGTGGCTGACTTTGTGACGCGCAATAAGGCAGCCGCCGAGTACACCCCGGGTGACATTCTCTAACTGCCCGTATCGTGCGCATTCGGCAGGATTTTCCGCACTGTGGGTGCCCGAATAGTCATTGGACATGGACAGGGCTACACTTGCTACCCATGCGTCCGGAACTTTGTATATACGAGCACCTTTCCGCAGGTAAAGTGCGCGAAATCTACGAACTCGATCACGACACTCTGCTGATGGTGGTCACAGACCGCATCAGCGCCTATGACTTCGTGCTCGAGACCGAGATCCCCGACAAGGGACGAGTGCTCACCGCCATGAGTTCCTACTTCTTCGACGAGATCGAATTCCCCAACCACCTCGTGGGCGAACTAGATGACGAGCGCATTCCTGCCTCCGTGCTGGGTCGCGCAATGGTCTGCAAGAAGCTGGATATGCTGCCTTTTGAATGCGTGGCTCGGGGCTACCTCACGGGATCCGGCCTGAAGGAGTACCAAGAGTCCGGCACTGTCTGCGGCATTGAATTGCCGGAGGGCCTGACCGAGGCGTCGAAACTCCCAGAACCCATCTTCACCCCGGCGACCAAGGCGGAGATCGGTGACCACGATGAGAACGTCTCCTTCGACAAGGTCGTTGACGCCCTCGGCGAGGATCGGGCCAACGAGATGCGCGAGGCTACGCTGCGCATTTACTCCAAGGCCGCTGCGCTGACCGAGGAGCGAGGCGTGATTCTGGCCGATACCAAGCTGGAATTCGGCCTGGATGAGGAAGGCAATCTGGTGCTGGCAGACGAGGTTCTGACTCCCGATTCCTCCCGCTACTGGCCTGCCGATAGCTACACCGAGGGCAAGGTCCAGCCGAGCTTTGACAAGCAGTACGTGCGCAATTGGCTCACCGGACCAAAGTCCGGATGGGATCCCAAGGAGGGCACCCCACCGCCACCACTGCCCGGCTCCGTGGTGGAAGCTACCCGCTCCCGCTATGTCGAGGCCTATGAAAAGATCTCCGGCCTGCGCTTTTCCGATTGGATCGGGAGCTGCGTGTAAGGCTGTCCAGCAACGGGCTACGATCGGCTGTTATGGATTTAGACTCTGCACCCACAGCACCCGTCGCCGCGAAGGTTCCTTTTACCCGCAGCTTCCACGGTCGCGATTTCGCCGATGATTACGAGTGGCTGCGGGACAAGGACAACCCAGACGTTCGCGCGTATTTGAACGCGGAGAATGAGTACACCGCAGCCCGCACTAGCCACCTTAAGCCGCTGGAAGATGCGGTGTTTAACGAGGTCAAGGCCCGCGTCCAGGAGACCGATAAGTCCCTGCCCGTGCGCTCCGGCAACTACTGGTATTTCGCCCGGACGCAGGAGGGCAAGTCCTACGGGCAGATGTGCCGGATCCCTGTTCTCGACGCAAACGCCTGGGTGCCACCAGAGATCCACCAAGAATACGCTGCTGACGATGAGCAGGTGTACTTCGATGCGAACGTCGAGGCAGAGGGCCACGATTTTTTCTCCCTGGGTGCCGCCAGCGTGACCCGCGATGGCAGTTTGTTGGCCTACTCCGTGGATACCGAAGGCGACGAGCGCTTCCTGCTGAAGATTCGGAACCTGAATACGGGAGAGGAACTTCCGGATGAGATCGCCGGAGTGTCCTACGGCGCTACCTGGGTGGGCAACAATGCCCTGTACTACCAGCGTGTGGATGAAGCCTGGCGCCCGCACGAGGTGTGGAAGCACACCGTGGGCACCTCCGTGGATGAGGACGAGCTGATCTTCCGCGAGGAAGACGAACACTTCTGGACGGGCGTGGGCACCACCCGATCCGAGCGCTACCTGATGATTTTCAGCGGTTCCAAGATCACTTCCGAGGTGCACTTCTTGGACTTGGAGGCCGAGGATGCGCAGCTGACGATGCTGCTGCCTCGGGAGAGCGGGGTGGAATACGGCGCGGATCACGTGGTGATCGACGGTGCTGACTACTGGCTCATCGTGCACAACAAGAACGGCGCCAATTCAGACGTAGGCTACGCCCCGGTGGGCGAGGTCACCTCATTGGACGAGCTGACCGTGCTGGTTCCGCACCGCGAGGACGTGCGTGTGGAGGGCGTGGACGTGTTCTCCGATCACCTGCTGCTGGAGGTGCGCGAGAACGCGGTGGAGACGCTGTACTACATGAAACTGGAGCCAGCCCAAGGGCTGGGCGAGTTTGAGAAGGTGGAGTTCTCCGAGGACCTAGTGGGGGTCAACGCCATGGGCAACCTGGAGTGGGATTCGCCAGTACTGCGAGTGGGCCTATCCAGCTTCACCCACCCGCCGCAGATCTTCGATATTTCACTGGAGACCGGCGAGCGGGTGCTGCGCAAGCAGCAAGAAGTGCTGCCCGCACCGGACGGCACCCCGTTTGATGCGGATTCATATCGTGCACAACGGCTGTGGGTGACGGCACGCGATGGGGTGGACGTGCCGGTTTCCCTGATCCATCACGCAGACGTGGATCTCACCCAAACCAACCCAGTGATGCTCTATGGCTACGGCGCCTATGAGGCCAGCATGGATCCCGGTTTCTCATTGTTCCGACTGTCCATGCTGGACCGTGGGGTGGTTTACGCCATTGCGCACATCCGCGGCGGCGGAGAGATGGGCCGAGCCTGGTATGACACAGGTAAGGGGCTGCATAAGCGCAATACCATCACGGACTTCATTGACGTGGCGGACTATCTGATTGAGCAGGGCATGACCACGCCGCAGCAGATGGTGGCTGAAGGCGGATCCGCCGGAGGCATCCTGATGGGCGCGATCGCCAACGAAGCCGGCGATCGTTTCGCGGGCATCGAGGCCATCGTTCCGTTTGTGGACCCGCTGACCACCATGTTGAAGCCAGAACTGCCGTTGACGGTCACCGAGTGGGACGAGTGGGGAAACCCTTACGCGGACCCGGAGGTATATGACTACATGGCCTCCTACGCTCCGTATGACAATATCTCAGCCGATAACACCTACCCGCCGATTCTCGCCATATGCGGACTCAACGACACCCGCGTGCTCTACGTGGAACCCGCCAAGTGGACCGCGAAGCTACGCGAAGTGGCTGGTGCCGATGTCTTGTTGAAGACGGACATGACCTCCGGCCACGGCGGAGTCAGCGGGCGCTACGAAGCCTGGCGACAGTCCGCGTTCGAAACCGCGTGGGAACTCGACCGGATGGGTGCCACAGAGCTGCTGCGCTAGACCGCTTGTTCTGAAGAATTCAACGCAGGCTAGGGCAGGAGACAACTAACGGTTACCTGCCGTTTACTTGAGGTGTGCACTGTCAATACCCATGACGAGGCACGCAAGCGACCACCCGCAACTCATGCTGACACTGACGGGCATCCACCGCGATACCGTTCCCGCGGCAGAAGAGATGCGGGATGCACTGCGTGAGCTGGCGATTCAGGCGGGACTCGTGGTGACAGCGCAGGCACCAGAATGGAAGCTGCAGGCAGACGAAGCAGCACTAGAATTCATCCACGAGTCCCGCGAGCAGAAGCACGAAATCCTGCTGGGTGGCATGGGACTGAGCCGCGCCGGAGCGCCGGATACGCACGGAGAGTTCCACCGCCTGGGCAAGCACGAAGCACAATTGCGCATCACCGCAGCCCGCAGGCAGCTGTCTGCGCTGGGGCTGGAGCCACAGGTGTTTGCCCCAAACAAGTGGATGGCGTCGGAAGAAACAATGGACGCGGCCCGCAACCAGGGCCTAGACGCGGCGGCTGATGCCTACGGAATTCGCGACCTGCGCACCGGAGAGCGCCACCACGTGCGCGTGCTGGCTTTCGGTGACGGATTTGGCGCTGCACGCTGGTGGCGCAGGAATGTTTCCACCGCGGTAGACCGCATGGCCCGTCGCGGAGCAGACATTCGGTTGTCCATCAACGCCAACAAGGCGGACAAAGGCAACACCACGAAGGATCTCCTGCGCATCGCCGACCGCCTGCTCCACCAGGGCTACCAACCGCAGCCCTACAACAATTACGTAGCCCAGCACCGGGTTGCGGTGGCCTAATAACCAGCCCGTTACCAGCGGGTGAGCAGCGGGGGAGGAGCCTGTCTCGACGGGTGTTAGGATAGGCGAGTATTTAACCATCAAAGTGGACTTATCCTCACAGCTGGGAGCAAAAAATCCATGGCACGTGTCGTCGTAAATGTCATGCCAAAGCAGGAAATCCTCGACCCTCAGGGACAGGCAGTTGTACGCGCACTGGGACGCATCGGTGTGGAAGGCATCGCCGATGTTCGCCAGGGTAAGCGATTCGAACTGGTAGTTGACGGCGAGGTGAGCCGCGAAGACCTGGAGAAGGTCGCGGCGAACCTGCTGGCCAACACGGTCATCGAAGAATACGACGTGCAGATTGAAGGAGAAGCCTAAGTGGGCGCACGCATTGGCGTAATTACTTTCCCCGGCACCCTCGATGATGTTGATGCCTCCCGCGCAGTGCGCTACGCAGGCGCCGAAGCCGTAGAGCTGTGGCATGCAGACGCTGATCTGAAGAAAGTGGACGCCGTGGTGGTACCCGGTGGATTCTCCTACGGCGACTACCTCCGCGCCGGAGCCATCGCATCCATCGCTCCGGCCATGCAGTCCGTAGCGGAGGTCGCGCGCAAGGGTATTCCTGTTCTGGGCATCTGCAACGGCTTTCAGATCGTCCAGGAAGCTGGTCTGCTTCCCGGCGCTGTGACTCGCAACGAAGGCCTGCACTTCGTGTGTCGCGATATCTACCTGGACGTGGAGAACACCAACACGGCCTGGACTAGTGGAATCGCCGAGGGTGGCAGCATCCACATCCCCACCAAGCACGGCGAAGGCCGCTTCCAAGCGGACGCGGAAACCCTCGAGCGCCTGGAAGGCGAAGGCCGCGTTGTCTTCCGCTACCAGGAAAACCACAACGGATCCCGCAACTCCATCGCGGGCATCTGCAGCGAAAACGGCCGCGTTGTGGGCCTGATGCCACATCCAGAGCATGCAATTGATGACCTGACCGGACCCTCCACCGATGGGCTCGGCCTGTTCACCTCCGTCCTGACCTCCCTGGTCTCTTCCTAAAAGGCATAAAGGAGCACTACTTTCATGGTTCACAACGACACAGTCGCTGATGCCCAGAAGAACCCCACTGCCCAGCAGCCTTATCTGGAACTGGGACTCAAGGATGACGAGTACGGCCGTATCTGCGAGATCCTCGGCCGTCGCCCCACGGATGCCGAGCTGGCCATGTACTCCGTGATGTGGTCGGAGCACTGCTCCTACAAGTCCTCCAAGGTGCACCTGCGCTACTTCGGTGAGACCACCACGCAGGAAATGAAGTCCAAGATGCTCGCGGGCATCGGCGAGAACGCCGGCGTGATTGACATCGGTGACGGCCACGCGGTCACCTTCAAGGTCGAATCCCACAACCACCCGTCCTACGTGGAGCCATACCAAGGCGCTGCCACGGGCGTGGGCGGCATCGTCCGCGACATCATGGCCATGGGCGCGCGCCCAGTCGCCGTGATGGATCAGCTGCGCTTCGGCGCTGTGGATGCTCCCGATACCCAGCGCGTGCTGCCCGGCGTGGTGGCTGGAGTGGGCGGTTACGGCAACTCCCTGGGCTTGCCCAACATCGGTGGCGAGACTGTCTTTGACGCTTCCTACGCCGGTAACCCACTGGTCAACGCCTTGTGCGTGGGCACGTTGAAGGTCGATGACCTCAAGCTGGCCTTTGCCTCCGGTACCGGCAACCGCGTGATCCTGTTCGGATCCAGCACTGGTCTGGACGGCATCGGCGGCGTGTCCGTGCTGGGCTCCGCTTCCTTCGAGGAGGGTGCAGAGCGCAAGCTTCCTGCCGTGCAAGTGGGCGACCCGTTCGCAGAGAAGGTACTCATCGAGTGCTGCTTGGAGCTCTACAACGCTGGCGTTGTGGTGGGTATTCAGGACCTCGGCGGAGCTGGCCTATCTTGTGCAACTTCCGAGCTGGCAGCAGCTGGCGATGGCGGCATGCACATCGACTTGGACAAGGTGCACCTGCGCGCGGACAACATGACCGCAGCGGAAATCCTCAGCTCCGAGTCCCAAGAGCGCATGATGGCCGTGGTCACCCCGGACAACGTGGATGCTTTCATGGCTGTGTGTGAGAAGTGGGACGTGATTGCGTCGGATATCGGCTACGTCTCGGACACCGAACGTCTGGTCATTGAGCACCAGGGCGAGGTCGTGGTGGACGCACCACCGCGCACTATGGCCGAAGAAGGCCCCGTCTACGAACGTCCTGTGGCCCGCCCTGCGGACCAAGACACCATCCAGCGCGATCCAGGCCTGCAGCGTCCGGATACCGTCATGGAGCTGCGCAATCAGTGGCTGAAGATGCTGGGCAGCCCGGCGTTGTGCTCTCGTGAGTACATCACCGAGCAGTATGACCGCTATGTGCGCGGCAACACGATCCTGGCCAAGGATGCGGATGCCGGCGTGCTGCGCATCGACGAGGAGACGGGCCGCGGCATCGCTGTGGCCACGGACGCGTCCGGTCGCTACACTCGCCTGGATCCGCGTCGCGGTGCACAGCTGGCACTGGCTGAGGCCTACCGCAACGTGTCTGTTACCGGTGCTACGCCGGCTGCTGTGTCCAACTGCTTAAACTTCGGTTCCCCCGAGGATCCCGGTGTGATGTGGCAGTTCAGCCAGGCCGTGCGTGGGCTGGCCGACGGCTGCGCCGTGCTGGGTACTCCGGTTACGGGCGGCAATGTGTCCTTCTACAACCAGACGGGCAATGTTCCTATTTTGCCGACGCCAGTCATCGCCGTTCTGGGCACCATCGACAACGTCTCCACGCGTATTCCGCAGAAGCTCGCGCAGAGCGATGAGCAGGCTTACCACCTGATTCTTGCCGGTGCGGAGACCAAGGATGAGCTGGGCGGATCCATCTGGCAGCAGGCTATCCACAACGAGTTGGCAGGTATGCCACCCGAGGTGGACTTGGACTTTGAGAAGCGATTGGGTGAGACCATCGCTTCCTTGCGTGGCAGCATCGCTGCGGCGCACGACTTGTCAGAAGGTGGCTTGTCTCAGGCACTGGCAGAGTTCGCTATTCAGTCCGATCGTGGCTTGACTGTGAACCCGCTGCTGGGACTGCACTACAGCGCACACCTCGAGTCTGCGGAGGCTATTGCCGCCATGGACGAGCTGGTAGCTGAAGAGACTGGCCAGGGTGAGGGCGAGCCAATGAGCGCTGAGCGCCGTGCTGAGCTCGAGGAGATCGTGAAGGCTGCGGGCGGCCGTACCGCGGCAGAAGCGGCTTTCGTCTCGCTGTTCTCTGAGACCGCGTCCCGCGTGCTGTTGGCTGTTGCTCCGGAGAACTACGGCGAGGTCATGCGTGCACTGGCAGGTGTCGAGCTGACTGCTACGTGGCTGGGCATCACCGGTGCAGAGGACCTCCAAGGCGAGCCAATGATGCGTCTGTCCACTGAGGCGATGCCACAGCAGCCGCTGAGCCAGGGCGCCGCTCTGGACACGGACTTGGGACAACCCGCCGAGGCAAGCGCCGTCACCGGGAGCGGCGAGGATAAGGTCACGGGACTGGATCTGGCCATCAGCGTGACCGAGCTGCGTGACGTGTGGACTTCCACGCTGCCAGCGCTGTTCTCCCACGCGGTGGGCAGCAACTCCGCGGTGTAGTAGCTGCTTGACCGCGTAAGAATCGCCCCGCCCCAGCTGGAAAGCTGAGGCGGGGCGTTTTTTTATTGCAAGAAACTAGTCCGTGATCTTGTAATCATCCCGCATCGGCGTCACCAGCGGCCGTGGCTGGTACTTAGAGCGCAGTTCACGCAGCTTGACAGCGTGCTGCTCCAAACGCTTGTCTTCCTTAGTCTCTGGCACAAACTGGCGTGCCTCCAGCGGATTGCCGTCCACATCCGTGGCCACGTAGGTGAAGGATGCGTGGATGGCGACGGGGAGGTTTTCCCGGCCGTCACGGGGGTCTCCCGCGCGCAGGTGGATGATCACGGACATGGAGCGAGAGTCCGTGCGAATCATCCTGGCGTCGACCTCTACGAGATCCCCGATCTGCACCGGGCGGTAGAAACGAATACCGCCGGCGTACACGGCCACGGTGCGTTCGCCGCTCCACTGCATGGTGCAGGCGGTGGCTGCTTCGTCAATCCACTGCATGGCCGTGCCGCCGTGCACGTTGCCACCCCAGTTGACGTCCGTTGGCTTGGCCAGGAATCGGTTGGTGAGCTCTGGGGCAGTGGAATCCTTGGTGTAGGTCTGCTTGAGCATTTCCTCTTCGATGGCCTTGCGCAGCTGCACACGGGACAGGGCGGCATCGGCGACGCGCTTTTCCTCTTCGGTCTGCGGCACGTACTTGGGCACGGTCTGCGGCTTGCGGTCCTCGGTCATTGCCACGAAAATCACCAGACAGTCGCAGGCGCGGGTGAAGATGCCTTCGCGAGGATCGGCGGAGAAGACCTCGTTGACGATGTGCATCGAGGAGTTGCCGGTGTAGGCGATGCGGCTTCGCACCTCGACCATGTGGCCGGAGGGGATGGGGCGGTTGAAGTGGATGTGGCCCACGTAGGCAGTCACGCAATAGGAGCGGGACCAGCCCACGGCACAGGCGTAGGCTGCCTTGTCGATCCATTCCAGGACGCGGCCGCCGTGGACGCCGTTGGCGCCGGCCATGAGCACGTCGGTGGGAGCTGCGAGGAAGCGCAAGGTGACGTCTGCGGCGCGTTCGGTTTGGTAAGCCGCGGTCATTTCTTGCTGGTTTTCGTTAGGGGCTGTTTCGGCCACTTTCCGACCTTTCGCTGTGACTTGCGTGGGTGGTCCACAAGATAACCAATCCATCCTAGCCTGTTGAACAATTGCGCGTTGAGTAGCCTAGGGGAATGAAGAAAGGCAAGACTGGGCCGGAGTTGTCCGCTGCTGCGCGCGAGGCTGTGAACGAGGTCCTGGAGTGGGTTGTGCAGCCGGACGCACCTCGGCCGCCGCGTGCTTCTGTGGCCGCGGCTGTGCGCTTATCTGTGCAGGTCTTGGGTGATATTGCACCTGGTCATAGTGTGGAGGTGCGAGTCCCGCCCTTCGCTGCTGTGCAGTGTGTTGCGGGTCCGGAGCACCGGCGCGGAACCCCGCCCAACGTGGTGGAGTGCGAGCCGCGCGAGTGGTTGCGTTTGGCGGTGGGTGAGGTTTCTTTATCCGTCGCCAACACTGAACTGTCTGGCACTCGAGCCCACGAGGTGCAGGAGTATCTTCCTCTGTTTCGTTTCGCTCGATGACTCGTTGGGGCAGATGGCGGTTGGGATTGTCTGGGTGGACTAGTAGTGTGTGACGTGTGGCAAACACGAACAGCCAGGAATCGTTGCGAGCACGCCAGATGAATTACCCAAATGAGCAGGACAATGGCCATTTGGATGGACACGGCGTGAGCACGCTCCCTACCCAGAGTTCTCCATTTGATGACCTGGGTGAAATCAGCCCACGCGAAGAGTGTGGAGTTTTTGGCGTATGGGCTCCGGGGGAAGATGTCTCAAAGCTCACCTATTACGGTCTCTATGCTCTGCAGCACCGCGGTCAAGAGGCCGCAGGTATTGCCGTGGGCAATGGGGACCAAGTATTGGTGTTTAAAGATCTCGGCTTGGTCAGTCAGGTCTTTGATGAGCAATCTTTAGATGCGTTGCGGGGCCATGTGGCTATCGGTCATACTCGCTATTCCACTGCCGGCGGCGCTGGTTGGGAGAATGCTCAGCCCATGTTCCGCATGAGCCCGGATGGGGTGGACGTGGCTTTGGGGCACAACGGCAACTTGGTCAATCACCGCGAGCTCACCGAAGAAGCCGCGCGTTTGGGACTTGTTGATCCTAAGACGAACCCCTCGGATTCAGATGTGATGTGCTCCCTGCTGGCCAGTTCCACGCGGGAGGATCGCCCGCTGGAGGAAGCGGCGATGGAGCTGTTCCCACACGTGAAGGGTGCATTCTGTCTGACTTTCACCGACGGTGAGTCCCTCTATGCGCTGCGCGATCCGCGTGGCATTCGTCCGTTGTCCTTGGGTCAGTTGGACAAAGGTGGTTGGGTCATCGCTTCGGAGACATCCGCGCTGGACATTGTGGGCGCGAAGTTCGTTCGCGATGTGGAGCCTGGTGAGCTGATCGTGGTCAACGCAGACGGCGTGCGGTCCCGTCGTTTCGCCTCCGCCAGCCCTAAGGGTTGTGTATTCGAGTACGTCTACCTCGCCCGTCCGGATTCCGTGATCAAGGGGCAGCCCGTCAACGCGACCCGCGTGGAGATCGGACGCAAGCTGGCCGAGGAAGCACCTGCGGATGGCGACATGGTTATCCCCGTGCCGGAATCTGGCACTCCCGCTGCGGTGGGCTACGCCCAGGGCTCTGGCATCCCCTTTGCTCAAGGCTTGGTGAAGAACGCTTACGTGGGACGCACCTTCATTCAGCCCTCGCAGACTATCCGCCAGATGGGCATTCGCCTGAAGCTCAACCCGCTGCGCCACGTTATTGAAGGCAAGAAGCTGATCGTGGTGGATGATTCGATCGTCCGTGGCAACACGCAACGCGCGCTTGTCAAGATGCTACGAGACGCGGGAGCAGCGGAAGTGCACGTGCGCATTGCGTCGCCGCCGGTGAAGTGGCCATGCTTTTACGGCATCGATTTCGCCTCCCCACAGGAACTCATCGCCAACACGGTGGAACAAGATGCCCCGGTGGCACGGATCTGCGAGGAAATCGGCGCGGATTCCCTCGCCTACGTCTCCACCGAAGCCATGGTGGAAGCCTCCCGCCAGCCCTATGATGAGTTGTGCGCGGCGTGTTTCGACGGCAACTTCCCACTGGGGATGCCCACCAATAATCCCAACACGGGTTTGGTGCGGGCCATGCAGCGGCAGAACGGATCCTGCGAAAACGCAGAGCCCTTGGAAGAATTCGTAGAGCAGTAGCCCTCCAGCCAACGGGCCTGCTCACATGCCCATCACCCTTATTACAAAGACCATCTACTTGTAACGGACCACGGACTGACATGACTGAAAACCAGAACTCGCAAGGCGCCTCTTACGCATCCGCTGGCGTGAGCATCGAGGCAGGTGACCGCGCAGTGGAGCTGTTTGCCCCACTCGCCAAGAAGGCCACTCGCCCCGAGGTGCGCGGAGGGCTCGGCGGGTTCGCCGGTCTGTTTGCACTGGGAGATTATGACAAGCCACTGCTGGCTGCCGCTTCTGACGGCGTGGGCACCAAGCTGGCTGTCGCACAGGCGATGGACAAGCACGATACGATCGGCCGCGACCTGGTAGCCATGTGCGTGGATGACCTCGTGGTGTGTGGTGCTGAGCCGCTGTTCCTGCAGGATTACATCGCGATTGGCAAGGTTGTGCCAGAGCACGTCGCCAGCATCGTCAAGGGCATTGCCGATGGTTGTGAGGATGCCGGATGTGCACTGCTGGGCGGCGAAACTGCTGAGCACCCTGGACTGATGAAGGAAGGCGAATACGATGTCTCCGCCACCGCCATCGGCGTGGTGGAAGAGACCAAGATTTTGGGGCCAGACAAGGTTCGCCCAGGTGACGTGGTCATCGCTATGGCCTCTTCGGGCCTGCACTCCAACGGCTACTCCTTGGCACGCCACGTGTTGCTGGACATGCACAACCTTCCACTCGATGGATTCGTGCAGGACTTTGGACGCACCCTCGGGGAAGAGCTGCTGGAGCCAACCCGTATCTACGCCAAGGACTGCCTGGACCTGGCCAACGAGTGCGAAGTGCACACCTACGCGCATGTCACCGGTGGTGGACTTGCAGCCAACTTGGCTCGTGTGATCCCCGACGGCCTGACCGCAGAAATGTCCCGCAGCACCTGGACTCCTGCGCCCGTGTTCCGCACCATCGCTCGCCTGGGTCAGGTTAACCAGGAAGAGATGGAAAAGACGTTCAACATGGGCGTGGGAATGGTGGCGGTAGTTGCCGAAGACGATGCCGAGCGCGCATTGGCTATGCTGACTGCCCGCCACATCGATGCGTGGCGCTTGGGCGAAGTTCGCCCAGCTGAAGACGGCGCCGAAGGTGCGGTACTGAACGGCGAGTACAAGCGCGCCTAGCGGAAAAGGATTCGTGCCTGCAGGAATCGGGCACGAAAAAGCTCCCGCCGTGAAAACCGTGGAATTTAATCCGCGTGGTTCAGGGTGGGAGCTTCGCTGTAATTAATTACAGCGCGAGCAGGTGCGTCAGTTGCTGGTGTTCCATTCGTCCCACTCTTCATCTTCCTCTACGGAATCAAAAGACTGGTCACCCCGATCCGAATCACCAGAGAGCTCTCGTTGGAGCCTCTCCAGATCCATTTCTGGAGTGTTGTACTTCAGCTGACGGGCAACCTTAGCTTGCTTAGCTTTGGCACGGCCGCGACCCATGGCCTGACCCCCTTGCGTTTCCTTGGGATGGCGCGGGGAGCGACCATCCACAAACTGTTATGAGCTTCTTCCTGTTGTACACCATAGCGGGTACGGTCTCAGTTTTCCGAAACGTGGGCAGACTTAAGCACCGCACGTACTCCAGCAGTAGCTGGGGTACGTGGGGTTGACCAGCGAAAATAAGCAGCTAGCGGGACCTTAATTAATTTTTGCGCAAGGCGGTGATGGCTTGGCGCCCAGGACGTGCAGAATCATCGATTCGGATGTCTTCAGGATCCACTGCTGTATCCACCCCGTCAACGGTCAGAGGAGGAACGGAGGAGGGATCCTTCGCTAACTTATCCAGCACTGAGCGTTTGATAAGCCCCAGCGCAATGGGGCCGAAGTCTGCGTCGTGCACACTGGTGCCCACACGACCCACAACCTTGCCACCGGCCTGCACGCTCGCGCCCACGTCCGGCAAAGAACCCTTGGAGCCATCAAGGTGCAGCAACACCAACACGCGTGGGGAGCGGCCCAGATTGTGCACGCGGGAAACAGTTTCCTGACCGCGGTAGCATCCCTTGTTCAAGTGGACAGCAACTGCGGTGGGGCCGGCATTGATATCTTCGCGCTGGGTGGCGCCGGAGATGTCGGTTCCGATGAAGGCGGGGACCTCGTGGGGGATCGTCTTTTCGTCGGTATCGAAGCCGACCTCTGGTTCGCGAGCCTGCACCCGAAGTGCAGTGTAGGCCATCAAACCAGCAGGTTGGGCGCGCTGCGTGAGCTCATCCCAACGCTGCAGCAACTGATCGCGAGGCACCCAATAATCGGTGACGGGGAGATCTCCCAGCATCCTGGTTCGGTAGCTTTCCATCGCGTCTCCACGGGCTTGATCGGATCCGGAGAGCCCCACGGCGCTGAAATCTTCACCCAAAACGGTCAGCTGAGCCAGCTCCAAGCGCTGCACGGTCACCTGGGACCAGAAAATCATCTTGGTGAGGTGATCCTCGAGGGCATCGGCCTGCTCGCCGGGGACGTCCAGCAACAGGCTCGAATCGTCCAAACAGGC
Organism: Corynebacterium sp. ED61; assembly: GCF_015233855.1. NCBI lineage: Bacteria > Bacillati > Actinomycetota > Actinomycetes > Mycobacteriales > Corynebacteriaceae > Corynebacterium > Corynebacterium sp. ED61. Next base: position 265,017 of record NZ_JADGIT010000004.1, read on the forward strand.
AATGCCAAAGTTCTGCAAGATCCTGCCCTGGATATCCAAGTTCAAACCCCATGTGGCCTGACCAGGCCGGATCGCATTGACCTTCTGCGAGATCAAGGTATTGAGCCACTTGGCGGCTTCCTCGCCGCTGATCAGAATGGCAACGCGATCCCAGCGATCCACCAGACCGGGCTTGGATGAGGTGATACGGGACTGCTCTACCAGAGGTTTCCCGTAATGCCACGCGACATTGAGCGTGCGCCCATCGGCCTCATTGCTGGCACCGGGCACATGGGACAACAGAGGGCTGGGAGAGCCGTTGTCCACGGCGGGAGACACGGAGGCGACTGCATCAGCGCCTTCGTTTGGAGAAGATGTGTGGGCAGAAGTGACGTTTTCCACATCTCCATTGTTACCAGCTGGGGTGAATGAGGTATAGGGCAGGTGGGGGATAAGACATAACCCACTAGAGTGAGGAGTCATGAGCCAAGCAACAGCCAGCCAGCAATCGCGACAGACCATCGTCGATGTACTGGGCGCAGAGAGCCCGCAGCTTTGGGATGCAGAAGCGCCACTGGTTTTCGCTGACGACCTCGCGGCGATCCGCGGCGACGGTGTGTTTGAAACCATGATGTTGCGCGACGGGGTGGTGCACAACATGGAACGGCACCGAGCGCGCTTCTTATCCAGCGCAGCAATGCTGGAGCTGGATATCCCCGATATGCAGCGGTGGGCGCAGGCCACCGAGCTGGCGGTTGCACACTTTCAGGACACTGTGGGCGCGCCAGAAGCCGCATTGCGCTGGGTATACTCCCGAGGCCGGGAGTCTACGGGTGCTGCTACGGGCTGGATCACCGTCAGCCCAATCGGCAGCGAGATCGAGCGGGCGCGCGCCGAAGGTGTGACAGTGATGACTGCGGAACGAGGATTCCGCATCGACCTCTCGGAGCGCTCACCGTGGGCGCTCATTGGTGCGAAAACGCTGTCCTACGCGGCCAACATGGCGGCACTGCGCTACGCCAAGGCCCGCGAGTTCGACGATGTGATCTTCGTGTCCGACGAAGGGCAGGTCCTTGAAGGACCCACCTCCAGCATCATTGCTGTGTTCGGACGCACCCTCGTCACCCCGCCGATAGAGGCGGGAGTGCTTCCCGGCACTAGCCAAGCTGCACTATTCCGTCTGGCAGAGCACCGGGGATGGGACGTGGGGTATCGTTCGATGCAGCCTAGCGACCTGCACACGGCCGACTGCGTATGGCTGGTCTCCTCCGTTCGGGCCTTTGCCCGGGTCAAGGAGATCGACGGCGTGGTTCTGGGCAACCCGGACAACGCTGAAGAAATCCAGCAGATGATGTGGGAAGCTGTCACCAGTTAGACCTCAGTGAGAGTAAAAGGAACAGCTAGGCCTAGCTCTCCGGAAACTAGCCCACCACGCGCTGCAGCTGTGCGGACATCCACGGAGTCATCTCACCGTTGACGAGGCGCTCATCCACCCAACCGAGGTCGTTGTTCGGCATCAGACCGTACAGCCGCTTGCCGGGACCCAAGTCCGCAGGACCCGTCTCGGTAACCATGGTGGACGCGCTTTCCAGCTGCCACGCGCGCTCGGTCAATGGCTTGCCGTAGAGGATCTCCACGATTCCATCGGAGTGAGCCACGGTCATCTCGATGTTGTCGTCCTCACCTATGCGCAACCAACCGGACTCGCGGCGGTCTGGCGTATCCAGCGGCTGGCCGTCATCGTCCATGCGCCAGGAGCGGGACTCATAACGGATGCGGTTCTCGCCATCGTGGGCGAAGACTACCTGCTGGCCAAAGGTGAACTCCTCTTCGCCGGGCTGGGCGGCCTGCCCCTGTCCACGCCACACACCAATCAGCGGTAGCAGGGCCAGCAGGCCATCGTGCAGATTGGGGCCAAGGCGTAGGTTGGCAGTGTCTTCCGGGATCGGCAGATCATTGAAATCCGGAAGGTTCCTACTGCTGGTGTTCTTCGCGCTTTCCTCGGCTTGAGCGATTGCCTCGTTGGGGTTGACAGGGCCGGGGTTGTTTTGGCTGTTGTCAGTCATGCCATTCACTGTACCGCGCGGCACTCCCACCAAAGGTCTCTAGAGTCCCGGCTCTTCTTCCTCGGGCAACGGACGCGTGTACGGCATGAGATCTTCAATGCTCACCGAGGTGTAAAACTGCTCGGACTCGATGAAGACACTGCCACCGGCCACATAGACCCTGATGGGCTGGCCTTTTAGAGGAAGCGATTCTGCCCCAACGTCCAACTGGAATGCATCAAGAATCTCTTGCTTGGTGATGGCGGGAAGGTGATCCTCGGCAACCCTGGCGTCGGAACTATCTTTCGCCTTTGGCGCCTTCACGATCGATTCCGGCGACAATCGTACCCGGCCCTCCCGCACACGAAGCTTCATCTCCACGGTGACGGGTTGCGCGAATCCCTTCGGTGTTCCCTCGAAGACGGCCTCGGTTTCCCAGCCGCCGCGAGGGGAGATGTCCTCTAGGTTCTGGATCATCAGGTCATCAATGCCCATGCGCGAGCCGATGCTCACGCCATCAAGCTGCAGGCGAGTAAAGACCTTGCGGGAGGGGGAGTCCTCGATGGTGCCGTTGAACACATCCTCAGCGGAGACGGTGACGTACTGTGCGGAGGACTGCACACTCATCAAACCCCACCCGGGGACATCCACGTCCTGGGCAGTGACGGTGATGGAAGGGAGCTCGTGGGTAAAAGCGGCGCTGACGTAAGGGAAGCCAGCAACCTCCACCGCGGGAGGGGTGGGCAGATTACTCGCTTCGTACAGCGTTTGGGAGACCCCGTGTTCGGTACGGGCTGCCACGAGACTGTCGGCCAACACCGCGAGGAAAGAGGTGATGACCAATCCAATCGCGATGCGCGAGAGGACTCGTTTCCGTTTGCTTGACGCGCTCATCAATCTAATTTTTACCTCAAGTAAGGTTATGGACGGGTATTGTTGCGCTCATAGGCATGCTCGGATTGTCTCCCGGGCATGCGTAACTATTACCCCCAAGGCGGGCCAGTGAGGATTGATGTGACGTGAAAGTAGCGGTTGTTACTGACGCTTCCGACGCCTCCGACGTGCTGTCTTCCCTCCCTCTGCTCAGTCATGAGTTACAGCTGGTGCCCGCAAAATCAGCTTCGATCCGGCAGCTCGAGGGCAGCGATGTGGTGGTGATTGATGTCACTGGCAACAATCTGTTGGCTGCTCGTGATTTCTGCCGGGCTGTGGCTGCCGCGCATCAAGATTTGCCGGTGGTCGCGGCGATTGCGGAGACGTCGTTGATCGCGCTGGATGGGTCGTGGGCTGTGGATGATTTTCTGTTGCCTTCTGCCTCGCCCGTGGAGATCGACGCTCGTCTTCGTCTGTTGTTGACTCGCCGTCCTGTGCCGGTGGAGACCGCCGAGGATTCTCAGGTGGTGGCCATTGGCCGGCTGGTGGTCGACGAAATGACGTATGTGGCGCGGCTGGGTAGCAAGCCATTGGATCTGACGTACAAGGAGTTTGAGCTCCTGCACTTCCTCGTGAAAAACGCTGGTCGGGTGTACAGCCGTGAGCAGTTGTTGCAGGACGTGTGGGGCTATGACTACTTCGGTGGTGCGCGCACCGTTGATGTGCATGTCAGGCGCTTGCGGGCGAAGTTGGGCCGTGAGTACGAGGGCGTGATCCTGACGGTTCGCAATGTGGGTTATAAGGCAATAGATCCAGAAGAATTGGAGTAGGACATGCCGAACAATGTGACGTTCCGAAAGTTCCGAGACCTCTCTGAGCATCCTGAGCTCGTCGAAAAGATCGATCAGCTGCTGGAGGAGGTGTGCCAGCACGATGGCGTCGCGGCGTTCAGTGAGGCTTTTGTCCGCGGTATTGTGGAGGATCAGGGCCACCGTCATATCGTTGCGGTGGAGTCCACGGGGGAGAGTAAGGACGTCGTGGTTGGGGTGTTGGGTCTGGATCCTTCCTCCACCGTGGAGATGGCCGTTTCTCCTTCCCGACGCCATTGCGGCGTGGGACGCGAACTTCTGGATCGAGCCATCACTGATTTCCAGCTGGAGGGCGCGCTGGAGGTGTGGGCTCATGGAGATAGTTCGGCGGCGCAGAAGCTCGTGGAGTCCGTGGGGGGACGGCGCACGCGCGAGCTGTTGAAGATGGCGGTGAGCTGCGAACCGGGTTCGTCACGACGTGAGGAATTGGAGCGCGGTGCGGAGGAGGCGCGGGAGCGCATTGCCGGCCAGGACGTAAAGATTCTCAACTATGTTGCTGCCATAGATAAGTACGGTGAAGAGCTGGTGGATCAAGAGTGGGTGCGCGTTAATAATGAGGCTTTTGCGTGGCACCCAGAACAAGGCGGCTGGGATCTCGAGCGGCTGGTAGAGGCGCGGAATACCGCGTGGTTTGAGCCTGCCGGTGTATGGATGTTGTGGGCCGAGGACCCGGTGTCTGAGGAGCCGCGGTGCCTTGGTTTCCACTGGACGAAGATTCCCGTGGACCAGATGGAGAAGCCGGAGGGGAAGCGCGCTGGGGAAGTATATGTGGTGTGTTTGGCGGACGAGGCTCGCGGTCGTGGGCTGGGTGGAGCCATCACGCTGGTGGGAATTGGGTATTTGCTGGAGCAAGGCGCGGGGCTAGTCGAACTCTATGTTGAAGGCGATAACGCACCTGCTGTGGCTACCTATCAGCACTTGGGCTTTGAAGTGGTACAGACTGATGTGGTCTATCGAGGCGAAAAGCGTGAGTAGATAGTGGGCTGCGTTCCTGAGAATTTCTTCATAATCGGCCACATTTGGTAAATGCAGGGTTAACAAATGGGCAAAGTGGGGAATTTCGATGGGAATGTTGGTGGGGGCGCGGGGGTGCTTCGAAAGAAACTTTTTAGGAATTTTCGGGCGCATGACCAGCTAGATCACGGTTGTTAACCTTCCGTTCATTCTCAGTGCGAATTGAGTCCATCCAGGCTCGTTAGATTCTTAAACGTTGCATAGGCGACTGTGCGTTCAATAGGAAAATTCTTCGGAGAGGCTCAAAGTGACTGGGCTTCGGGAGAAACCAGAATGTGCAATCGCGATGCGAGTAATCCACAACTTATTTTGACACTGACTAACTTCGGAGGAAAACCGTGAAGTCTAACCTGAAGCGCTCCGGCGCAGCAGCTGCAGCCCTTTTTGCCAGCACCCTGGTTCTGGCAGGCTGCTCCAACGCAGACAACAACAGCGGCGACAGCAACGGCGGTGAGTCCAACTACGACATGGCGGACGTCTCCGGCACGCTGAACGGCGAGGGCGCAAGCTCCCAGCAGAACGCAATGGAGAACGTCTTCGGACCAGCTTTCTCCGAGTCCGGTTCCACCCTGGCTTACAACGCCACCGGTTCCGGTGCCGGCCAGGAGCAGTTCCTGGCTAACCAGGTTGACTTCGCTGGTTCTGACTCCCCACTGAAGGACGAGCAGGTTGAAACCGCTGCAAAGCGTTGCGGTGGCAACGAAGCATGGCACCTGCCAATGGTTATTGGTCCAGTTGCCGTGGCCTACAACCTCAACGGTGTAGACACCCTGAACCTGAACACCGAGACCATCGCCAAGATCTTCAAGGGCGAGATCAAGAAGTGGAACGACCCAGCAATCGCTGAGTCCAACGAGGGCGTCGAGCTGCCAGACACCAACATCAACGTTGTGTACCGCTCTGACGAGTCCGGCACCTCTGACAACTTCCAGAAGTTCCTGAAGGCTTCCGCAGGCGATGTCTGGGAGGACGAGGGCAAGGCATTCCCAAGTGGCGTGGGTGCAGGCGCTAACGGCTCCACCGGTGTTGCTGACCAAGTTGCAGCAACCCAGGGCGCAATCACCTACGTTGAGTCCGGCTTCGCTAAGGAGCGCGACGAGCTGAACATGGCCAACATCGATTTCGGTGCAGGCCCAGTTGAGCTCAACGCTGAGAACGTGAACAACGCTCTGTCTGCTGCAGAGTTCAAGGGCGAGGGCCACAACTTGGTCGTCGATTCCGAGAAGCTGTACGCAGAAAAGGAAGAAGGCCAGTACCCACTGGTTCTGACCACCTACGAGATCGTCTGCTCCGCAGGCTACGAAGGTGACACCGCCGCATTGGTGAAGAACTTCATGTTCACCATGCTGGACAACCAGGATGAGGCTCTGGAAGAGCAGGGCTACATTCCTGTGGATGGCGAATTCAAGTCCAAGCTGGAAGAAGCTGTAAAGGCTCTGAAGTAATCCAAGATTCGGAGAGGTGACTCTCTAACGTCTTGAACTGAGAGACCCCCGAATGGAATTGACCATCGGGGGTTCCAGTGTGAAAAACCACGCCCTTGTTGTACGAAGCGCCACCACTCGTGTAGCGCAACTTTCTTAAAGGACAACTTACATGGCACATGCCAATCAGACTGAGGTAGAAGCAGACGCTAACCTCACTGCAGCTGCAACTCCCGTTGCAGCAGGCGCACCGAAAAACAAAGACAGCCAGCGCTCCGGCGGTGGCAGTAACGTAAAGCGCCCCGGAGATATCATTTTCGAGTCTCTGGCCAAGGGATCAGCAATCCTGATCACCGTCATCATCGGACTCATCGCCCTATTCCTTATAGCTCGCGCGGTACCTGCACTGGATCGCTTGCGCGATGGTTTGCTCAGCTTCTTCACCTATGGAGACCGCTGGGACACTGCGTACAACACCAATGACGGTGGATGGATGCAGTTTGGTATCCCGAACTTGTTCTTTACCACTGTTCTGGTTTCTCTAGTGGCGCTCATCATCGCGATGCCCATCGCGCTGGGCGTGGCTATCTTCCTTTCCAACTACTGCCCAAAGCAGCTGATCAAGCCTCTCGGTTTCTTGGTCGACCTGCTGGCAGCAGTACCTTCCATCGTGTTCGGCATCTGGGGTATCCAGGTGCTCGGCCCTGCACTGGGCCCATTCTTCGAATGGCTGTCTGGTTGGGCTGGAGGATTCTTCCTCTTCAACGTTGACCCGACGTCATCTCCATCGTTCTCCACCTCCCGCAACATCTTCACCGGTGGCGTGGTCTTGGCGATCATGATTCTTCCAGTGATCGCTGCGACGGCTCGAGAGGTGTTCGTACAGACTCCAAAGGGCCACGTCGAGGCAGCTCTTGCTCTGGGCGCAACCCGCTGGGAAGTCGTCCGCATGACCGTGCTTCCTTTCGGACTATCCGGCTACATTTCCGGTTCCATGCTGGGACTGGGTCGTGCGCTGGGCGAGACGATGGCCCTGTACATGGTCGTTGCATCTTCCCCAGGCTTCCGCGGATCCCTGATGGATGGTGGTACGACCTTCGCTACCGCAATTGCAAACGCAGCCCCCGAATTCAACGATGACCTCAAGGCCGGCGCCTACATTGCCGCGGGCCTCGTGCTGTTCGTGCTCACCTTCGTGGTGAATGCTGCTGCGCGTGCTGTCGTCGCGAAGAATTCTTAGGAGATCGAGAAGATGACTAACGCAGTAGCTACAAGCAAGTCCAACAAGAACAACCTCTTCGTCGATATCTCCGGAAGCCGAAAGGCCAAGGACAAGATCGCCCAGATCATCATTTACTTGTCCATCATCATTGCCCTGGCCCCACTGGTGTGGGTCCTGGCAACGGTGCTCTTCAAGGGTCTGCCTGTCATGCTGAACGCAGACTGGTGGATGTTTGACATGACCGGCCAGCCAAACAGCATGCCTGGCGGCGGCATGGTGCACGCCATCATCGGTACTATCACCCAGGTTTTCGTCACCTCGTTGATCTCCGTGCCAATCGGAGTCTTCACCGCTGTGTACCTGGTGGAGTACGCCAACGGAAACTTCCTGGGACGCATCACCACCTTCATGGTGGACATCCTCTCCGGTGTTCCTTCCATCGTCGCGGCACTGTTCGTCTACGCCATGTGGGTGACCACCCTGGGCTTCGACCGCTCCGGCTTCGCAGTGGCCTTGGCCCTGGTTCTCCTGATGGTTCCGATCATCGTCCGCAACACGGAAGAAATGCTCCGCATCGTACCTATGGACCTGCGTGAAGCGTCCTTTGCACTGGGCGTTCCTAAGTGGAAGACCATCCTCAAGATCGTTCTTCCTACCGCTTTGTCCGGCATCGTCACCGGCATCATGCTGGCAGTGGCCCGAGTCATGGGCGAGTCCGCCCCTGTGCTGATCCTCGTGGGTTCCACCCCGGCTATCAACTGGGATGTGTTCGAGGGCAACCAGAACTCCCTTCCTCTGTTCATGCTGCAGATGTACCGCGCCGGCAACAACCCTTATGTGCTGGAACGCATCTGGGGCGCCGCACTGACCCTAGTCATCCTGGTGGCTGCATTGATGATTGGCGCGCGAATTGTCTCCAAGCGCTTCTCCGTCAAGGTCTAGCTCCCGCACCATCAACAACCCGCAAGTCACCACTCTTAGGAGAAAGTAGTTCATTATGGCTAAGCGCCTAGACCTCAACGACGTCAACATCTACTACGGCGATTTCCACGCCGTGCAGAACGTCAACCTGAACATCCCACCAAAGGCCGTTACCGCCTTCATCGGCCCATCCGGCTGCGGTAAGTCCACCGTGCTGCGCACCCTGAACCGCATGCACGAAGTCATCCCAGGCGCTCACGTCAAGGGCGAGATCTTGCTGGACGGCGAAGACATCTACTCCAGCAAGGTTGATCCCGTAGCAGTGCGCAACACCATCGGCATGGTGTTCCAGAAGGCCAACCCGTTCCCAACGATGTCCATCGAAGAGAACGTGGTTGCTGGCCTGAAGCTGTCCGGCGAGAAGGACAAGAAGAAGCTCAAGGAAGTTGCCGAAAAGGCCCTCCGTGGCGCTAACCTCTGGGAAGAGGTTAAGGACCGTCTGGACAAGCCAGGTGGCGGCCTCTCCGGTGGTCAGCAGCAGCGTCTGTGCATCGCTCGAGCAATTGCTGTGGAGCCAGAAGTTCTCCTCATGGACGAGCCATGCTCCGCTCTTGACCCAATCTCTACCCTGGCTGTGGAGGATCTCATCCATGAGCTGAAGGAAGAGTTCACCATCGTCATCGTGACGCACAACATGCAGCAGGCATCCCGTGTGTCCGACCAGACCGCTTTCTACTCCCTGGAAGCTACCGGCCGTCCCGGCCAGTTGATCGAGGTTGGTCCAACCACCAAGATCTTCGAAAACCCAGACAAGAAGGAAACCGAAGACTACATCTCCGGTCGCTTCGGATAAATCGTTTCCTTTCCTCCCGCTTAGGGGCTGTGCACCAATAAGGTCTACAGCTCCTACGCACGGTCGTTGCGCCGAATAAGCAGCGGTGAATTGTGGATTATTCGCTTTGAGCAGCGTAGACGATTAACGTCCCGCGCTGGACAAAGGACCCACCGTTATTTTGCGGTGGGTCCCTTTATCTATATCTGCACTCCCTAGTTCTAAGACTGCCTACAATGGGAGATGAAGCATGGTACCCGTGGAAACCAGATGAGCGGGAGCCTTGGGCGCGCGTGAGGAGAAAAGCAATGGGAACTCAACCACTGCATATCGTGGTCATGGGAGTCAGCGGAAGCGGCAAGACTACCTTGGCATGCAAACTCGCGGAAAAGACCGACCGCCAACTTCTGGAAGCGGATGACCTGCATCCCGCTAGCAACATGGCCATTCTCCAGGACGGAAAAATGCCTGATGCGGAAGCGCGGATGGCCTGGCTGACTACCGTTCGAGATTGGATGACCGAGCAAGCCGAAGCTGGCAAGTCCACCGTGGTGGCCTGTACCGCGCTCAAAAAGCGGCATCGTGAACTGTTGAGCGAGGCAAAAGGCACGGTGTTCTACGTGCACCTCTATGGCACGGAAGATGTATTGGCCCGCCGCATGGATAACCGCATCGGAGAGAACATGCCGCCGGAACTGCTCCACGAGCAGCTGGCGATGCTGCAGACCCTCACGCCGGATGAGCTGGGTATTCAGCTAGATGTCGGTCGCACTCCTGAGCAGTTAGCGGAAGATTCCCTTGCTGCGGCGAGCTTCGCGGAGAAGGCGTACCGCGACAGCTAAACCATCACGGAAGTAGGGGAGTGGGAACTAGTCCCAGTAGTCCTGGTAGCGGCGCGAGATCTCGTCGAACTGGCTCTCCAGCGCCTGCTGCTGCTCCTTGGTGCGCTCGGACTCTTGGTATTCCGGAAGGCGCATGCCCGTGACCATGTACACCACTCGGGAAGCGATCGAGACTGCGTGGTCGGAGTATCGCTCTAGGTAGCGAGAGATCAGTGTGAGATCCACCGCCTCGCGCGTGCTGTATTTCCATTCCCGCTGTGTGGTCAGGATGAACAGGTGACGGTGGATGTCATCCACGGCATCGTCTTCGGCCGCCAGCTCCGTTGCCTGGGAGACGTCCGTGTTGATGATAAGGTCCTTGATTTTCGACGCCGAGTTGATCGCCTGCCGAGACATTTCGTCGACGTAGGGCTTAATTTCATCTGGCACTGCGGATTGCGGGTGACGCCTGCGGGCGAGTTTGCCCACGTGGACGCTCAGGGCCGCCATACGGGCGAGGTCTTCGACGATGTAGATTCCGCTGACTACCCGGCGCAGGTCGCTGGCCACTGGGCCTTCGAGTGCGAGGAGCTCGAACGCTGCGGTTTCGCACTTGGCGCGTAGCTCCTCGATGACATCGATGCTGCTGACCACTTTTTCCGCCTTGGCCAGATCCGCGTCGAGTAGAGCTTCGGAGGCGGAGGCCATAGTATTGCGCACAAGATCACTCATAACCAAGAGGTCATGAGTGAATCGATCCATCTGTTCGCGGTAGGCGGTACGCATGATAACTAATTTTAGCCTTAAATTTGCTGCATTGCCATGTGAGTAATTGTCGCATGAAAAAAGCAGAATTGCAGTTCACGCCAGGAAAATGCGTAAATTATCCGCCACTATTAGCCATCTCTGCGCCAACTGGAACTGTTTCGTCCTCTGGGTCGTCCAGCCATCCCTCGGGGAGGATGACCTTGCCGGGCGAGCCTTGACGGCCACGGGCGCCGTCGGCGTCCTCCGCGAGGTCCGTGGAATCCCACACTGGTTCGAGTGTTTCGCGCAGCTGGGCGAGAGTGGATGTCTGGGCGAGTTGGCGTCGAAGATCCCCACCAGCGGGGAAACCACGGAGGTACCAGGTCATGTGCTTGCGTAAGTCCCTGCATGCCTTGGTCTCGCCGTCGTGCTCGGCAAGCAGCTCGCCGTGTCGAAGGATGATCCGGGCGACCTCACCAAATGTCGGCTCTGAGGGCACAGGAAGGCCACGCAGCTCGGCGGAGAGCTCCGCGAACAACCAGGGGCGGCCCAAGCAACCGCGACCCACGACCACGCCGTCGCAACCGGTCTGGTCCATCATGGCCCGGGCATCCGTGGCCTTGAAGATGTCGCCGTTGCCCAGCACGGGAACTCGGCCATCCATGTGCTCGACCAGCCGGGAAATCTCGGACCAGTCGGCCTGGCCGGAATAGCGCTGGGACGCAGTGCGGGCGTGGAGGGCCACGGCCTGAGCGCCTTCGTCGGCGGCGATGCGGCCAGCGTCCAAGTGAGTGTGGTGCTCATCGTCGATGCCGATGCGGAACTTGACCGTCACGGGGATATTGGTGCCCTCGGTGGCCTTCACGGCTGCGGCGACGATGTTCGCGAACAAGCGACGCTTATAAGGCAAGGCGGAGCCGCCACCGCGACGGGTGACCTTGGGGACGGGGCAGCCGAAGTTCATGTCGATGTGATCGGCGAGATTCTCGTCCACGATCATCTTCGCTGCCTCATAGGTGTACTTCGGGTCAGTGGTGTACAGCTGCAAGCTGCGGGGGTCCTCATCCGGAGCGAAGGTGGTCATGTGTAGCGTCTTTTCGTTGTGTTCCACCAAGGCGCGGGCGGTCACCATCTCGCACACGTATAGACCGGCCACGCTGCCCATCCGTTCGCGTTCTTGCTCGCGACACAGCGAGCGAAATGCGACGTTGGTGACCCCAGCCATGGGGGCCAGGATCACGGGGCTTTCCAAATCGAATGGGCCGATGCGTAGTGCGGGTTCCTGCGAAGAGATGGTGGTAGTCACGGTGCTATTGTCACACTGCAGGCGGCGGATTCCCAAGTGCTGGCTTAGTGGTGCGATCTACGTGTGTGGGTGTGGCAGGGCGATAGATGGGGTCGGCGGGGGAGGTTGACTGGCGAGGTTGGCCAGTGTGGCAAGAATAATTGGGGAAGATTGGGGCTAAAGCACTTCGCGTGCCAAACATTTAGGTAGGGTGACAGACATAGGCATAAGCGCTCTACCTGCGGGAATGCAGTTATGAATGTATCTGTAGTTGCGTAGTTCGCGTGCCAGCGAGGTAACCCCTCGCACCCTAAACAGCACCAATTTTTGGAGGAAAGATGTCTGAACGCATCGCCAACGAACTTCTCAAGAGCAAGGTTATGAGCGCGGACGAAGCCGCTCAATTCATCAACAACGGTGATGCCATTGGCATGTCCGGCTTCACAGGCGCCGGCTACCCCAAGGCCCTTCCCACCGCGATCGCTAACCGCGCCAAGGAAGCCCAAAGCAAGGGCGATGAGTACAAGGTAGACGTCTACACCGGTGCCTCCACCGCCCCTGACTGCGACGGTGTGATGGCGGAAGCAGATGCCATCAACTACCGCATGCCATACATGGGTGATCCGTCCCTGCGTAAGTCCATCAACGAGGGCAACGCGCAGTACCAAGACATCCACTTGTCTCACTCTCCGCAGTACATCGAGCATGGATTTCTGCCGATCGACGTTGCGGTCATCGAGGTCACCCGCATAACCGAAGAGGGTCACCTGGTCCCTTCTTCCGGCGTGGGCAACAACGTGGAGTTCCTGGACCACGCAGACAAGATCATCCTCGAGGTCAACTCCTGGCAGTCGCTGGACCTGGAGGGAATGCACGATATCTACCGCATTCAGAAGTTGCCCAACCGCACGCCAATCCCAATCAACCAGCCCGGCGACCGTATCGGTAAGACCTACATCGATATCGACGTCAACAAGGTCGTGGCCGTGGTGGAGACCAACTCGGCTGACCGCAACTCTCCATTCAAGGCGCCCGATGACGTCTCCAAGCAGATCGCAGGCCACTTCCTCGACTTCCTCGAAGGAGAGGTCAAGGCAGGTCGCTTGGCGTACGACGAGTACATCATGCAGTCCGGCGTGGGTAACGTACCGAACGCCGTGATGGCAGGGCTGCTGGATTCCAAGTTCGAAAACATCCGCGCCTACACCGAGGTCATCCAGGATGGCATGTTGGATCTGATCGACGCAGGCAAGATGACAGTCGCCTCGTCCACCTCCTTCGCACTGTCCCCGGAAGCCGCGGAGAAGATGAACGAACAGGCTGCGCACTACGCCAAGCACATCATCCTGCGCCCGCAGCAGATCTCCAACCACCCCGAGGTGGTGCGCCGCATGGGGCTGATCGCCACCAACGGCATGATCGAGGCCGATATCTACGGCAACATCAACTCCACCCACATCGCTGGATCCAAGGTGATGAACGGCATCGGCGGTTCCGGAGACTTCACCCGAAACGCGCTCATCTCCTCGTTCATTTCGCCATCCATGGCCAAGGGAGGGGACATCTCGGCGGTCGTGCCGTTTGCGTCGCACATCGACCACACGGAACACGACGCCATGGTGATCATCACCGAACGCGGTGTGGCTGACCTGCGCGGACTGGCCCCACGCGACCGCGTCAAGAAGATGATTCGGATTGCCAATCCGGAGTACCAGCCACTGCTGGAGGAGTACGTGGAAGCCGCGAACAAGGGCTCTGCGCTGGCTACCCCGCACGACCTCTCGCAGGCATTCGCATTCCACACGCGATTCCTGGAGACGGGCTCCATGAAGAAGTAGCGCGCCGACGTTGCTCGCGTTGGATGAACGCGACGGTTGTAGACGGGTCCTAGTTTCATCGCCAGTTCGGCGATGCGCTAGGATCTGTAGCGTTAACGGGCCTTTAGCTCAGTTGGTAGAGCTGCGGACTTTTAATCCGTAGGTCGTGGGTTCGAGCCCCACAGGGCCCACCGTTTTCCCCCGCCTTAGCTGCGGGGGTGGTGCACGATGAGGATCGTGCGCTGAGGCAGCTCGCCCACCAGCTGCTGTGGATCCAGAAGCAGATCCAGGATTTTTTGAGTGGAGGTATCCACGTGTTCCACCGGCTCATCCAGCAACAGAATGGGTGCGGTGGAGACCAGAGCGCGGGCCAGGATGAGGCGGCGGCGCTGACCGCCGGACAGCGAGGCGTCACCGTCGGCGAGCACGGTATCGAGCCCGTCGTCCAAGCCGCGCACCCACTCGCCGAGCCCCAGGGCATCGGTCACATCACGGATCAAGGCATCTGTGGCCTGTGGGTTTCCTACCGCGATGTTGTCCCGGATCGTGGTGGAGAAGACGTGCTCATCCTCAGCCACGAAACGCACGATCCCGCTGGGAGGCTCCACCGCGTTGCCTTCGAGGAGGATGTGGGAGTAGGGGGAGTTGGCGTCGGAAATAAGAACCGAACCAGAACGCGCGGGAACTAGGCCAGCGAGCGTGCGCAACAGGGTGGTTTTGCCTGCGCCAGACGGCGCGATGATTTCCTTGCGGGTGCCGAATGGCAGGTCCAGATCCCAGCGTTGGAGATCGGAAGTATAGCCCGTGACCAGCTCGTGAGCTTGCAGACTCGGCTGGCGTAGCGGGGGATAGTCGGTGTGGGTAGAGCGTGATTCCTCGACGGCGCGCAGACGTGCCAGGGCAGCACGGGCCTGCGCGAGCGATTCAGCCGCCGCAGGTAGGGCGCCCACCGATTCGAACGCGGCCAGCGGCACCAGAATCAGCACCGTGAGCCACTCCTGCGTGTGCAACGGCGTGCCCGCCGCATCGGTGTACGTCCACAGCGCGATCAGTACCGTCGCAATGGCTGTGAACACCACGCTGGCCTCCGCCACGCCGGCCGAGCGCGCAGTCGCTGGCGCCGGAAGACGCTGCCCTCGAGCTACGGCGTGAGTGGCCGCATGCGCCCGCTCCAACTCGTCCTCGAGCGTGCCGTGAATGCGCAGAGCCGCCGAGTGTGACAGCACGTGATCTACCGCGTGATTGTGCGCGCGGGAGGCCTCGTACTGCGCGTTCTGCGCCCTCACCGTGGCCTTGTAGTGCAGGTATGGTGTTCCGACGCCAGCTACGATAAGCCCCACCGCAAGAGTCAGCGCCGCAGCCGGGGAAAGCAGCGCAACAAAGACGATAGCGATGACGCTGGTGAGAAAAGCCACCGCGCCAGGCACCACCGCGCGGACCACGAGGTCAGTGACGGCGTCAATGTCCCCGCCCAGCCGCGTGAGCACGCTACCGCGCTGCCATCCGGACCACAGGCTGGCCGGTGCGTTGGCGAGTCTGCGCCACAGTGCGGTGCGGGTGCGTCTGCTGCTTTCTAGAGCCACGTCATGGGTGATGAGACGGTCCAGATAGCGAAAGGCGGCGCGAGAAATGCCCAAGGCACGCACCGCAGTGACGGCCACGGTGATGTCCATGATCGGTGGCATCTGCCAGGAGCGCGTGATCAGCCAGGCGGAGACCACCGTGAGCGTGAGCGCGGAGAGGAGTGTGAGCGTGCCCGCCAGTACGGGCAGAACGAGGGTACGGGGGCGGATGCCCAAGGAGCGCAAGAACGAGGAATCCCGGGAAGGTACTGATGCAGAACGTGTCATTTCTTAAACCTCCACGACGAGATCAGCGGCGGCGAGCACCAGCGGATCATGGCTGGCGATGACGACGGTGGATCCAGCATCCGCGTGCTCGCGGATCTGTGTGAGCAGTGCGCGGGCGGAATCTTGATCGAGGTGGGCCGTGGGCTCGTCCAAAACGAGTAGTGGCTTGATCCCGGTGGAGCTTTCCTTCGCGAAGGCGGCGAGTTGGCGCTGCCCGAGCGAGAGTTGGGAGGTATCGCCCATCACCTCGGTATCCAAGACCGGGCGCTGTGGCAGATAAGTGCACCGCTGCCAGATTTCCGGGCCGTGGAGTGTACGGGTGTCACTATCGACGCTGACGTGTCCGGCGATGTCCTCCGTGACGATGTCCAGGGCGGCCAATAGCGCGGTGGACTTTCCGGAGCCGTTCGGCCCTGCCAGCACCGTGATGCGTCCGGGCTCTGCGGTAGCGGAGAGATCACGGGGACGGTTGCCGTCTCGTCCGGCGGCGGAAAAGTGATGGAAGTGCACCGTCAGCGGAGCTGGGGCGGCACTTGCGTTGGTATCGGCGGGAGTGGAGGTGCTTGGAGTTGGCGTCGAAGAATCCAACAAATCCAACACGGTGGTAGAGGCAAACACGCCATCCTGCGAGTCGTGGAAACGCCGGCCCACCTCGCGGACGGGGCCATAGACCTCAGGAATGATGATGAGCACCGCCAGCCCGGCACCGAAGGTCATATCGCCTGCGAGCAGACGGAAACCGATGCCCACAGCCACCAAAGCCACAGACAGCGTGACCAAAAACTCCAGCGCCATGCTGGACAAAAACGCGATGCGCAGCACGGACATGGTGGAACGCTTATGTGCGTCCGAAAGACGCTCGATCTCCGCGGTGGGGCTGTCCAGCATGCCGTGTGCACGCAGCGTGGGCAGGCCGCGAATCAGGTCAAAGATCTGCTCGCGGATCAAGCCGACATCGCGCAAACGTGCCTCGGTGCGTCCTTCTGTCAGCAAGCCGATCAGCCACATAAACAGTGGAACTAACGGCAACGTAACCACCGCGATCAGCGCAGACGAAGGATCCAAGTAGGCCACCGCGGCCAGTGCCAGGGGAGTGGCCAATGCGGTGGCTAGCAGCGCGGGGAGGAAGCCCGAAATGTAGTGGGTTAATCCATCCAGACCAGTGCCGAGGATCGTCCGCCACGGGGCGGAATGCAAGAAGCGGGGATCGCGCCGGG
Organism: Corynebacterium sp. ED61; assembly: GCF_015233855.1. Lineage (NCBI taxonomy): Bacteria > Bacillati > Actinomycetota > Actinomycetes > Mycobacteriales > Corynebacteriaceae > Corynebacterium > Corynebacterium sp. ED61. The sequence continues at coordinate 281,933 of NZ_JADGIT010000004.1, forward strand.
AGAGTACGGACAAGGCATCGACTCGAAGGTCCGCGATGACCCCCGCCGCAGCGGAAAGACCAAAACGGGTCTGAGCCCACGCAACGACAACCCGGATCGCGGCGAAGGCGGCCAGTGCGACCAGTGAACCGGTGTTCTGCGCGAACAATTCGGATCCAGGCAGCGGTTGCTCGGCCACGCGAGCCACCAGCTGACCTGCAACGATGCCAATTCCGATGGTCGCTAAGCTGCGTACCACCACGAGGATCGCTGACAGGATGATCCAGGACTTAGCCGCCCGGGAGCGGGACAGAAGCCGAGGATCAAAAGGGGCGCTAGCCATGGCCTAGTAACCCGCAGACGAATCCGCCAGGGCCTGCGGATCAGCAGAAATGCGTTTGCGGAACACCCAGTACGTCCACGTCTGATAACCAATGACCAGGGGCGTAACCACCAGCGCGGACCACGTCATGATCCGCAGCGTGTACGGGTTGGACGCTGAGTTCCAAATGTCCAGCGATACACCGCCTTCCACCGTGGACGGCATGAGAAACGGATATAGGGAGCCGAACAGCAACACAGTCGTAGACAGGACAGCCAGAGAACTGGTGAAAAACGCCCATCCATCGCGGTTGCCCAGTGCAGCCAGAACGCTGGCCACCACACACACCAGAGCAATGCCGGTAGCGATCCATGTCCAGTCCTTGCCAAATGCCAGTTGCGTCCACACTGCGAAGCCGCCACAGAACAGCACTGTGAGTCCGGCAGAAACTGGGAGTGCGGCGCCGATGTGCTCCCGCAGCGTGCCGGTGGTCTTCAGCCGCAGGAAAGCCACGGCGTGGAGTACAAACAGCGCGCTAAAAGCGAGGCCACCCAGCAGCGCATAGGGGTTGAGCAGAGCCAGTAGATCAGAAAAACCTGTGGCCATTTGCTTGTTCTCATCGATGCGCACGCCGCGCACCAGGTTGGCCATGGCGATACCCCACAACACGGGCGGGAGCCAAGAGCCGAAGATGATGCCGGCATCGCACAACGAGCGCCAACGTTCCTCCTGCACCTTGGATCGCCATTCCAGCCCCACCACGCGTACGATCAGCGCCAGCAGGATGAAAAACAGCGGCAGGTAGAAGCCGGAAAACATCGTGGCGTACCACTCTGGGAACGCAGCGAATAGCGCACCGCCAGCGGTGATAAGCCAGACCTCGTTGCCATCCCAGACCGGGCCGATCGTGTTGATCATGGCCTTACGTTTCCGCTCCTCCCTGCCCAGAATGGGCAGCAGCATGCCCACGCCGAAATCGAAGCCCTCCAGCAAGAAGTAACCGGCGAATAGCACGGCGACCAGGATGAACCATAAGACGGGAAGTTCTACACCAAACATGATCGTGATCTCCTAAGCCTGGTCCGTACCGGATTGGTCTGTGTGGGGTTCGTCTGTGTTGGGACTGTCCGCGTCCGCATCCGCACGGGAGGTGCCCCCACCTGCGCGGGAAAAACGCACTGGTTCCGGAATCTTGGCACCGAACTGCGTGGCCGTGGGGGTCGCTGGTCCTGGAGATTGAGAGCCGCCGGAGCCATCGAACGTCGGCGCATCATCGTCTGGCGGGCCAGCGATGACGATCCGACGTAACAGCCAGAACCACAGCACCGCCAAGCCCAGATACAGCAGTGTGAAGCCAATCAGCGTGACCCACACCGTGGCCGCGGAGTGATTGGATACACCCATGTCCACCGTCATCCGGATCAGTTCCGTCCGTGGGTCACCCTTGCTTTCTGGGTTGGGGTGCACAATCCATGGTTGGCGGCCCATTTCGGTGAATACCCATCCAGCGGAGTTGGCCAAGAAGGGGAATGGAATGGCCAGCAAACAGCCCAGGCTAAAGATGTGCGCCCACTTGCCCTTGGGCACTCGGCCGCTTCGGGTGAATAGCCACGCGAAGAATGCCAACGCGAGGGATCCCGCCATCAAGCCGATCATCATGCGGAAGGCCCAGTAGGTCACGAACAGGTTGGGCGAATACAGTCCCGGCCCATACAGCGCCTCCGCCTGAGCCTGCAGGTCCTGCACACCCTGCAGGGTTACGCCAGAGAACTTCCCCTCGGCCAAGAACGGCAGCACCCACGGCAGTTCGATCAAGTGCATGACGGAATCACAGTTGTTGTGCGTGCCCACCGTCAGCACGGAGAACATTGGATCACTGGTGGTGTGGCACAAAGACTCCGCAGAAGCCATCTTCATTGGCTGCTGAGAGAACATCAGCTTTGCCTGGCTGTCACCCGTGAGAACCAGGGCCACAGCGCTGACGATCGTGGTCCAGAAACCCACCCGCATCGCAGAGCGGTGGGTGGCTTCCTGCGGGGAATGTGGACCGTGGTTGCGCTGTTCCCGAACCAACCACCACCCACCGACACCCAGGACGAGCGTGCCGGCGGTGAGGAAGGAACCGGCAACCGTGTGCGGAAACGCAGCTAACGCGGTGGGGTTGGTCAGCAGTGCGCCGAAGTCATTGAGCTCCGCGCGGCCAGTCTCCGGGTTGTATAGCGCGCCCACCGGATGCTGCATGAAGGAGTTGGCCACGATGATGAAGTAGGCAGAGACGTTCACCGCCACCGCGACCACCCAAATACACAGCGTGTGCAGCCACGCGGGGATCCTGCCCCAACCGAAGATCCACAGTCCTAAGAACGTGGACTCAAGGAAGAAAGCAATCAAACCCTCCAGAGCCAACGGGCCGCCGAAGACGTCGCCGATCATGCGCGAGTATTCGGACCAGTTCATGCCGAACTGGAACTCCTGCACGATGCCCGTGGCCACGCCCATGGCGAAGTTGACCAGGAAGATCGTGCCGAAGAAGCGGGTGGCCCGGTACCAATGCTGCTTCTTTGTGGCTAGCCACAAGGTCTGCATGAGCGCGACCAGCGGGGCCAGGCCAATGGTGAGGGGGACGAAAATGAAGTGATAAACGGTGGTGATGCCGAATTGCCAACGTGAGATGTCTACAACATCCATGACGATCGTGCCTTCTTACATCGAAGCGAAAGTGCGGTTGCCTCTGTGGTGTGCGGCGATCCAGCTGGCGGTATGTGATGCACAGCGAAGATCCTTCTAATTTAATAGTCGTTTGCGGGCAAGCGATAGTTCCGAGTTGTGCAATGAATGTGTATCGGGGGTGATGTGGATGCTGTGAACTGCTGATTTGTTCCCGTTCCTAGCCTTGGTTTAGACTAAGCGAGCTGTTAAACGACGCGCATGCGCAGGTGTGTGCTGACTTTGGCATTGCTCCCATCGTCTAGAGGCCTAGGACTCCGCCCTTTCACGGCGGCAACACGGGTTCGAATCCCGTTGGGAGTACGGCCCTGTGGCGCAGTTGGTTAGCGCGCCGCCCTGTCACGGCGGAGGTCGCGGGTTCAAGTCCCGTCAGGGTCGCCATCTTTTACCGGGTGGAACACTTTACATAGTGTTCCACCCGGTTTTGTTTTCCTTGTTTTCTTCTTCTCGACGCCATGCTTGTCGCCTCTTCTGCGGGATTCTAAGGAACAGGATTTTGTCACCACCAGCGGATTTGTAGGTGATCGATAGGTCTGTGTAAAGTATCGGTTCGTGCACAAAACGCGCTGCTAACGTAGCGAATAATGTGCGTGGCCCTGTGGCGCAGTTGGTTAGCGCGCCGCCCTGTCACGGCGGAGGTCGCGGGT